>JBQCFN010000132.1:0-16714 GCA_051959035.1 Lysobacteraceae bacterium
CAAGCGCACCCACGAGCTGATCCCGTTCTGCCATCCGCTGCCGATCGACGGCTGCCGCATCGCGATCGACTGGATCGACGAGCGCAGCCTCGCGATCACCTGCAGCGTGCGCACCACCCACCGCACGGGGGTCGAGATGGAGGCGCTGACCGGCGCCACCGTCGCCGCGCTGACCGTGTACGACATGGCCAAGTCGCTCTCGCACCGGATCGTGCTCGGGCCGGCGAAGCTGCTCGGCAAGCGCGGCGGCCGCCGCGATTTCGGCGAGGCCGGCGGATGACCCGGCTGCGCGTGCTCTATTTCGCCAGCCTGCGCGATGGCGCCGGCCAGGACGCGGAGTGGGTCGAGACGGCGGCGGCCTCGCTGGACGAGGTCTACGAGGCGCTGCGCGCGCGCCACGGCTTCGCGCTGCCGGCCGCACGCCTGCGGGTCGCCGTCGACGGCGACTTCGCGCGCTGGGAGGACGCGCCGGTGGAGGGCAGCGAGGTCGCCTTCATTCCACCGGTGTCTGGCGGGTGAGCGCGATGGCTTCCGCGCACGGCGAGGCGACCCCGGTGGGCCGTTTCCTGCTTTCGCCGACCCCGTTCGACACCGCCGCGCTGCGGGCCGCCCTGCTCGACGCGCGCGTGGGCGCCTACGCCAGCTTCGAGGGCTGGGTGCGCGGCCACAACGACGGTCGCGCGGTCCTCGGGCTGCGCTACGAGGCCTACGCGCGGCTCGCGGAAAGCGAGGGCACGCGGATCCTGGAGGAGGCGCGCGCGCGCTTCGCGGTGATCGACGTTGCCTGCGCGCACCGGGTCGGCGACCTCGCGCTCGGCGAGCTGGCGGTCTGGGTCGGCGCGACCGCGGCGCATCGCGACGCCGCGTTCGCGGCCTGCCGCTACGTCATCGACGAGATCAAGGCGCGCGTGCCGATCTGGAAGCACGAGCGCTACGCCGAGGGCGACGCCGGCTGGCTGCACCCGCCCGGGCGCTAGTCGCGCCGCGTCAGGCCGCGTCCGCCGCGGCCTGCTCACGCAGTTCATGCGCGCGCTCGTGGCCGAGGTAGGCGTGGATGCCGGCGCGGGCGAGGTACAGCAGCGGGATCAGCGCGATCGCGGCCAGCATCTTGTAGGCGTAGTTGAGCGTGCCGACCGCGAAGAACAGCGACATCGGCCAGTGCTGCGGCCCGATCACGAAGGCGATGTAGAGCACGACGAAGCTGTCGACCAGCTGCGACACCGCGGTCGAGCCGGTCGCGCGCAGCCACGCGTGGCGCTCGCCGGTGGCGCGGCGGATGCGGTGGAAGATGCGGACGTCGATCAGCTGGCCGACGATGAAGGCCACCAGCGACCCCCAGATCGTCCACAACCCCTGGCCGAACACCGCCGAGAACGCCGCCTGGTAGTCCGGCACGCCCTGGTCCTTCGCCACGCCGACCCACCACGACGCCGGCGCGAGGTGGATCGCGACGAACGCGAACGCGAAGCCGTAGGCGATCAGCCCCGCCGCCAGCCAGCTGATGAAGCGCACGCCGCGGCGGCCGTAGTACTCGTTGATCGTGTCGGTCATGATGAACACGATCGGCCACAGCAGCGTGCCGGCGGTAAAGTTGAGCGAGCCGCTCTGGCCGAACAGGTTCCACTGCAGCGGCTGGATGCCGAGGGTGTCCTCCAGCGCGAAGATCTTGACGCCGATGAACTCGGCCAGCACCGCGTTGACGCAGAAGAAGGCGGCGAGGCCCAGGAACAGCACCGTCGCGCGGTCGTCGAGCACGCGCGCCGCGGCGCGGCGGAGCGGTGCGAGGGCGGGGTCGGGCGTGTCCATGTCCATGCGCGGTCCGGTCAGGTGTCGGTGGACGCGCGCAGCGCGGGCGGCGCGAAGGGAATGCGCTCGGGCGCGACCGCGCCGCCCGAGATGATGAAGCTCATCGCCTCGTCCACGCTCCAGTCGGTCGGCGTGAGCTCCTCGATCGGCACCAGCTCGAGGTAGCCGCCGGTCGGGTTGGGCGTGGTCGGCACGTACACCGCGGCGAGCTCGCGCCCGGTGCCTTCCTCGTGCAGGGTGCGGGTGACGAAGCCGACCGCCTTGATGCCGCGGTGCGGGAAGTCGATCAGCACCACCCGCTGGGTCCCGTCGGGCTGGGTCTGCAGGATGTCGAAGAGCTTGCGCGCGCTGCCGTACACGGTGCTGGCGAGCGGGATGCGGCTGACCAGCGCCTCGAACCAGCGTAGCAGGCGCTGGCCGACCACGCGCCGCGCCAGCCAGCCGGCCAGCAGCACCACGAGCACGGTCGCCAGCACCGCCAGCGCGGTCTGCACCCACGGATCGTCCAGCCACGCCCAGCGCGCGGGTTCCTGCGCGGCGAGGTTGTGCAGCGCCGGGCCGACCAGCGGGCGGCTGATGTCCGACAGCATGCCGAACACGAACTTGACCACCACCCAGGTCAGCCAGATCGGCAGCAGGGTGAGGAGGCCGGTGAGGAACAGGCGCTGCAGGCGCAGGCCGAGGGTCGGGGCGGGAGGCATCGATGGATTTTACGGGGCGAAGGCCCGGCGTGCCGGCGCCGCGATGCGGCGGTGGCTAGAGCTCGCGCACCAGGCGGAAGCCGACGTCGTCGTAGCCGCGCTCGCCGTCGAGCGCGCGCGTGCCGGATTCGCCGCGCCAGCTGCGGCCCGTGCTCAGGTGCTCGTCGCAGCCCTTGCCGCACTCGCCCAGCCATTCGCTGACCGCGCGACCGCCCCCGGCGGCGGGCAGCGCGCGCGCCTCGGCCGCGTTCGGCAGGCGGTAGCGGAAGCCGGTCTTGCGGCTCAGCCACTGCGCATAGTGGTTGGCGTCGTTCCAGGACACGCACACCACCGGCTGCGAGGGCGACTGGTCGAAGCCCGGGGTTTCCCAGGAAATCGGCCGCACCAGCCGCAGCAGCGAGATGCGTTGCCGGCACAGGGCGGCGGGTCGCGCGGTGGCGTGGGCGAAGCGCGCGTAGTCGGCGCGATCGACCTGGCGCACGTCCAGCGCCACGAGGCCGCCGCCGCTGCGTACCAGCCGCATGCTGGCGTCGCCGGGCAGCGGATCGCCGGCGGCGGGCACGTCCTTCGCGCGCGCGGCGTAGGCGTCCACGCGCGCGGCCGGCAGGCCGAGGCTGCGCGCATCGGCGACCACCCGCTGCGCGGCGGCACGGTCGGCACGGCTGGCGGCCTGTGCCATGCGCGCGCCGAGCGCCTTGTCGAGGCGCGCGCGCAGGCGCGCCATCGCCGCGTCCGCCACGCTGCCGGCGGCGGTCGCCAGGCGTTGCGCGCGTCCGGCGTAGTCGGCCGCACGGTCGGCGTCGCCGTCGCGCAGCCGGCCTTCGGCCTCGTCGGCGAGCGCATCGATCACCGCCACGGTGACCGGAGGCAGGCGCGGGTGGTGGCGGTCGGCCTTCCACGCGGCGAGCAGGCTGTCGGTGGCGTTGCGATCGGACGGCGCGGTGAGGTTGCGCGTACGCAGCTGCTCCTGCGCGGCGGCCAGGAAGGGCTCGGCCGGCGATTGCGGCAGCGGCTTGAAGGTGGGGTCCAGCGGTTCGACGAAGGAGTCGCCCGGGGATGCGCCGGACGCCGCTGGCGTGGTCGCCCGGGCGGGTTCGCCGGCGGCGCGGAAGAAGCTGTCGGAGGGCGGGCGTCCGAATTCGCGCAGGGCCACGCCGGCGCCGGCGGCGACCAGCAGCATCAGCCCGAGCCACACCGTGACCGGCCACCGCCGCATGCGCTGGCCGGCCCGCCGCATCGCGTCGGCCGCCACGGTGAGCGGCGCGCCGCCGTGGCGCGGGACCCGGTCGAGCGCCTCGCGCATCTGCTGGGCGTTGCGGAAGCGCTGCGCAGGCGACTTCGCCAGCGCCCGGTCGAAGAAGCGTTGCCAGTGGCGTAGTTGGCGCGGCAGGCGCGGGATCGGGTCCTGCGCGTGCATCACCGCCATCGACAGTGCGTCGCCGGCGACATAGGGCAGTTGCCCGGTGAGCATCTCCCACGCCAGCACGCCGACGGCGTACAGGTCGGCGCGCGCGTCCACGTCCTCGCCGCGCGCCTGCTCCGGCGCCATGTAGGCGGTGCTGCCGACCGCCATGCCGGCGGTGGTCACGCGCGGGCCGAAGCGGCGCAGGGCGATGCCGAAGTCGGCCAGCAGCGGACGCTCGGCCTCGTCGAACAGGACGTTCTCGGCCTTGACGTCGCGGTGCACGACGCCGCGTGCGTGGGCGTAGTCGAGCGCGGCGAGCAGCGCGTGCAGGATGCCGCGCACGCGCGGATGGCCCTGCTCGGCGTCGTCGGCGAAGTCGCGCTGGCCGAGGTGGCCGCGCGCGAGGTAGGGCATCGCGTACCACGGCAGGCCGGCCTTGGTCCGGCCGACCTCGTAGATGCCGACGATGTGCGGATGCTCGAGCCGGGCGATGGTGCGCGCTTCGTTCTCGAAGCGGCGGCGGCTGACCTCGTCGGCAAGCGCTTCGGGCAGCATCACCTTGACCGCGACTTCGCGGTCCAGCGACACCTGCTGGCCGAGGTACACGGTGGACATGCCGCCGTGCCCGAGCACGCGCAGCAGCCGGTAGCCGGCGATCTCCGGCAGGTCGGCTTCCTGGTCGTGCTCGTTCGGCGTTGCGGACATGCGGCGCCCTCGGTGAACGGCGAGCATACGCCGTGGCGCCCAAGGGCGTGAACCGGGCTTTCCGCGATGACTGCCGCGGTTTTCGACGCGGAGGGGCGTTCAGCGGCCGCGCTTGCGCCGCACGTACACCTCGATGCGGCCGCGTGCGGCGACCTCACCGGCCGCGTTGGCGATCTCGAAGGGGAACCAGCGCAGCACCTTGTCGCCGCCGGCCGCCGCCGCGCGCATCTCCTCCACCACCGCCGGATCGAGCCGGAATTCGGCGAACACGTCCTCGCGCATCGCGCGCACGAACTCGATCTCGTTGCGGGTGTCCCAGACGATGTACCCCGGGCCGATCCGGTGCAGCACCATCAGCGGCCAGAACGGGTTGACCATGGCCAGCAGGCTGCCGCCGAAATGGGTGCCGAAGGCGTTGCGGTTCCAGCGGTGCAGGCGCAGGCGGACCCTGGCGTGCAGCCCGTCGGCGGACAGCGCCAGCACGCGGATGCCGGTGAACAGGTACGGCGGCCAGAGGTTCCAGAACCGGCGCAGGGTGGGCAGGCTCAGCGGCATGCGACGGGCGGAGGGCGAAGGCGGGTGCGCAGGATGCCATACGCATGCGTATTGAAGAAGCGCCGACGGTCAGGCCGGCGCCGGACCCCACGGGCCACGCCCGGTGGCCCGCGGCGCGCCTGGGTCAGACCAGCAGCAGCGAGGCCATCCTGCGCCGGTAGCGCCCGACCAGGTCCTCGTCCTCGATCACCCGGAACGCATCGATCAGCGTCTTCTTCGCCAGCCCGTCCTCGAAGCCGCGGTCGCGGCGCAGCATCTCGAGGAACTGCTCGAGCGCGGCTTCCGAATCGCCGCCGACCAGGCGGTGCACGCCCAGCAGGTAGCGCGCGCGCAGGTCGGCCGGGTCGTTGGCCAGCGCCGTTTCCAGCACTTCCGGCGGCGGCGCGTCGCGCAGCTGCGCGGCGAAGGCCAGCCGCGCGCGCGCCTTCACCGCGCGGTCGTCGGTGGCGAGGTTCGCCGGCAGCGCGTCGAGCAGCTGCTCGGCCTCGTGCGCGTGGCCGACCGCGAGCAGGGCGAGCGCGAGGTCGAGCTTGTGCGCGGGCTGGTCGGGCTCGGCCTCGGCCGCCTTGCGCAGGCGCAGCACTTCGGCGTGCGGGTCGACCGGCGCGGCCTCCCCGGCGGGCGCCTCGTCGGCGGGGGCGGCCGGGACGATGCCGTGGTGGGCGAGGAATTCGCGCAGCTGGCCTTCCGGCAGCGCGCCGGGGAAGCCATCCACCAGCTGGCCGTCCTTGAGCAGCATCACGGTCGGCACCGAGCGGATCTGGAAGGCCGCCGCCAGTTGCTGCTCGGCGTCGACGTCGACCTTGGCGAGCAGGAATGCACCGTTGTATTCGCCGGCGAGCTTCTCGAGGATCGGCCCGAGCGTCTTGCAGGGCCCGCACCAGGTGGCCCAGAAGTCGACCAGCACCGGCACCTGCAGCGATTGCTGCAGCACCTGGGCCTGGAAGTTGTCGGCGGTAGCGTCGAAGACGTGGGGATGGTCGGCCATGATCCGGTGCGCGGAGGAGAGAAGGGAAAGGTGGCGGCGGCGGGCGGCCGGCGCAAGGGCTGCATGGTCGCATCCGCTGCGTGCCCGCGGCGTCCAGCCCGTCGTCGGCAGCGGCCGGCGGCCGCGCGGCTCCGCTAGGATGCGGCGATGCCCTGTTTCCCCCACCTGCGCTGGCCGATGCTGGCCGGCCTGTTCGCCGGGCCGTGGTTCGCCATCGCCCTGCTGGCGTTCGCCGCGGGCGTGCCGGATTACCGGCATGCGCTGCATCCGCCCGCGTTGCTCGGCGCGGCCGGGATGCCGGATGCCTTCGCCTGGAACCTGCTCGGCTTCGTCGTGCCCGGCCTGCTGGCGGCGCTGGCGTTGCAGGGGCTGCATGGCGCGTTGCGCGCGCGGGGCGCCGGTGCCGTCGCGCGGATCGGTGCGAACTTGCTGCTGCTGTCGGCGCTGGCCTTCGCGGCGCAGGGCCTGCTGCCGCTGCGGCTCGGCCAGGCCGTCGACGCGGGGTCCGCGCGCTGGCACGTGGTGGCGTGGATGGCCTGGTGGCTGGCCGCGCTGGCCGGCTTCGCCGCGCTCGCGGCCGGGCTGTCCCGGCGCCCGGCGCTGGCGATCGCGGCCGCGTGCGCCGCAGTCGCGATGGTCGTGGCGCTGCACGCGCAGGCGCTGCCGCTCGCGGCCGGGGTGCGCGAGCGGGTGGCGCTGGCGGCGTGGTTCGGCGGGATCGCCTGCGCGGCGGCCTGGCTGTCGCGCCCCGCGCGCGGCGCGATCGCCCCGCCGCGGTGACTGCGGCGGCCTCAGCGCGTTGGCCGCCACGCGGGCCGCCAACGCGGATGCGGCGCGCGCTGGCGGCGCAACCGCGCGACGTGGTCGCGGTCAGGGCTGCTTGTAGACGCGCCCGCCCTTCATCACGAAGTCGACGCGCTTCATCACGCTGATGTCGGCGAGCGGATCGCCCGGCACGGCGACGATGTCGGCGTACTTGCCCGGCTCCACCGTGCCCACGTCCTTGTCCATGCGCAGCAGCTTCGCCGCGTGGGTGGTGGCCGCCTGCAGCGCGAACGCCGGCGGCATGCCGGCCTGCACCATCAGCTCGAACTCGTGCGCGTTCTCGCCGTGCGGATACACGCCCGCGTCGGTGCCGAAGGCGATCGGCACGCCCGCGCGGTAGGCCTCGCCCGCGGTCTTCATGATCTGCGGGGCGACCTGCAGCGCCTTCGCCGCCACCTGCGGCGGGTACACGCCCGGGATCTTCGCCTGCCTGCCGACGAAGTCGCCGGCGATGATGGTCGGCACGTACCAGGTGCCATGCTGCTTCATCAGCTGCATGTCCTTCGCGTCCATGAAGGTGCCGTGCTCGATCGAGTCGACGCCGGCCAGCACCGCGCGACGGATCGCCTCGGCGCCGTGCGCGTGCGCGGCGACCGCGAAGCCGTAGTCCTTCGCCGCCGCCACCAGCGCCTGCAGCTCGGCCTCGGTGAGCTGGGCGTTGTCGACGCTGCTGCTTTCGTCGAGCACGCCGCCCGACGGCATGATCTTGATGACGTCGACGCCGTCCTTGTAGTGCTGGCGGATCGCCTTCCAGGCGTCCTGCGGGCCGTTGATGATCGCGTCGGCCGGGCCGGGATCGCCCATCAGGTCGGCGCGGTAGCCGTCGGTGCCGTCGGCGTGGCCGCCGGTGGAGCCGATCGCCATGCCGGCGCTGAGGATGCGCGGGCCGTCGACCAGGCCGGAGCGGATCGCCTTGCGCCACGCGATCGACTCGTTGTGGCCGTCGCCGAGGTTGCGCACGGTGGTGAAGCCGGCGAGCAGCGTGCGCTTCGCGTACACGGTCGCGCGGATCGCGTAGTCGGCCGGGTTGAGGCGGAACTGGTCGGAATAGGTGGTCGGGCTGAACTGGTCGGTCAGGTGCACGTGGCTGTCGATCAGGCCCGGCAGGCAGGTGGCCTCGGGCAGGTCGTAGTAGCGCACGTCCTGTCCAGCCGGTGCCGCCATCTTTCCGGCATGCACTTCGGCGATGCGCTCGCCGCGCACGAGGATGCTGGTTTCGCCGAGCAGGCGGCCGCTGGCCGCGTCGAACAGGTGGCCGCAATGCAGCACGGCCGTGCCCTCGGCGTTCGCCGCCGGCGTGTCGGCGAAGGCCGGCGCGGACAGCGCGAAGGCGAGGGCACAGGCAAGGCGGAGCGTGGCGCGCATGGTCGGGACTCGCTGGGGCGGGGCGCAATGGATAGCACGCCGGCGCCCCGGGCGCCCGCTCAGGCGGGGACGACCCGGTCGCGGCCCTCGCTCTTGGCGCGGTACAGCGCGTGGTCGGCGGCGTGGAGCAGCGCCTCGGGGGTCTCGCCCTGCGCGGGCAGCATCGCCAGCCCGATCGAGACGGTGCGCGGCCCCAGCGTCTGCCGCAGGTGCTGCACCGTGACCAGCGCGACCGCGGCGCGGATCTGCTCCGCGCGCTGCAGGGCATCGTCCCGCGCGGCCTCCGCCAGCACGACGGTGAATTCCTCGCCGCCGTAGCGGCACACCAGGTCCTCGCCGCGCACGCTGTCCTGCAGCACCCGCGCGATCGCCGCGAGCAGCGCATCGCCGGCGGCATGGCCGTGTGCGTCGTTGAACGACTTGAAGTGGTCGACGTCGAGCATCAGCACCGCCAGCGGCAGGTGCCGGCGCAGGCAGCGGTTGACCTCGCGCGGCAGCGCCTCGTCCAGGTAGCGGCGGTTGTGCAGGCCGGTCAGGGGATCGCGCAGCGACTGCGCGCGCAGCTTGTCGCGCAGCTGCAGGTTGACCAGGGCTAGGCCGAGCTGCTCGGCAACGTGGGCGAGCAGCGCCTGCGCCTGGTCGCGGTGGGTCGTGGCGTCGCCGCTGACGTGCAGCAGGCCGAGCGGCGTACCCTGCGCCAGCAGCGGCAGGCACAGGCTCCAGGCGCCGGGCACGGCGTCCGCGACGTCGACGTGCGCGCAGGCGATGCCGGTGCGGGGATCGTCGAGCCGGTGCGCGAGCCCACGGCGCAGGGCCCAGCAGTCGGAGGGATGCAGCAGGTCGGTGCTGGGCAGGCGCGCCTCGCCGAACACGATCGCGGTCTCGGCCAGGTCCTGCGAGGCGCGCAGCAGGTAGCAGCGGCCACCCACCCGCGGCAGCAGTTCCGCGACCACCTGGCCGGTGACGCGCAGGGCCTCGCCGGCATGCGCGCAGCCCTGCAGCAGGCTCGCGTAGCGGCCCAGCGCGGCGCGCTGCTCGGCCACCTGGCGCAGCTCGGCGAGCGAAGCCTCCAGTCGGATCGCACCGTCGCGGGCCTCCCGCTCCAGCTGGCGGGTGCGGCGGATTTCCTGCGCCAGGTTGCGCATCAGCAGGCCGAGCAGGAGCAGGGCGAAGGCCGAGCCGCCCGCGCAGAACGCCACCAGCCAGCGCGCGTGCATCGCGCTGCGCTCGCGCCGTTCGGCCAGCAGGCCGCGCTCTGTCCGCAGGATGGCGCTGGCGGTGGCCTCGATGCGCGCGGTGACCCGCAGGCCGTCGCTGACCAGTGGCGCGACGGCGTGGTGGCTGCCGCGGCCGTCGATCATCGCCTGGTTCAGTCGCAGCCAGTCCGCCGTCAGCGCGCGCAGCGCGCGCACCCGGCCGACCTGCACCGGCTGGTCCGGCGTCAGCCCGGCCAGCGCCTGCAGCTCGCCCTGTGCCACCCGCGTGTCGATCTCGAACTCGCGGCGCTGGGCCGGATTGCCGGTCAGGCGGTAGCCGCGCGCGGCCGCCTCGGCGCCGAGCAGCGCGGCACGGTACTGGTGGGTGGCCGCGATCACCTGGTAGGTGTGCTCGACCCAGCCGAAGCTCGCCGCGGCCTGCCGCAGGGTCCAGATCGTCGCGCCGCCGACCGCCACCAGCACCCCCAGCGCGAGGCCGAACGCGGCGTAACGGAGCTGGCGCTTGCGGGCGGTGTCTGGGGACATGCGACTCGCTGGAGGCCGGCTGGTCGGCGCCCCATGGTACCGGCCCGGCGCGGACTTGCCGCGGCGATGGCGGGCGTTTGTGCGCTGCGGTAGGCTGTCCGGCCCATTTCCCCCGCACCGCATCGCGCCGTGTCCAGCGAAGCCGCCGCCTACGATCCCCGGTCCATCGAGGCCGCCGCCCAGCGCTACTGGGAGGACACGCGCGCCTTCGAGGTCCGCGAGCAGGCCGGCAAGCCGAAGTTCTACTGCCTGTCGATGCTGCCGTATCCGTCGGGCGCGCTGCACATGGGCCACGTGCGCAACTACACGATCGGCGACGTCATCTCGCGCTACCAGCGCATGACCGGCAGGAACGTGCTGCAGCCGATGGGCTGGGACGCGTTCGGCCTGCCCGCCGAGAACGCGGCGATCAGGAACAGCACCGCGCCGGCGAAGTGGACCTACGCCAACATCGCCCACATGCGCGAGCAGCTGAAGGCGCTCGGCTACGCGATCGACTGGTCGCGCGAGTTCGCCACCTGCCGGCCCGAGTACTACGTGCACGAACAACGCATGTTCGTGCGGCTGATGAAGAAGGGCCTGGTCTATCGCAAGAACAGCGTGGTCAACTGGGATCCGGTCGACCAGACCGTGCTGGCCAACGAGCAGGTGATCGACGGCCGCGGCTGGCGTTCCGGCGCGATCGTCGAGAAGCGCGAGATCCCGCAGTGGTTCCTGAAGATCACCGCGTACGCGCAGGAGCTGCTGGACGGGCTGGATTCGCTGCCGGGATGGCCGGACGCGGTCAAGACCATGCAGCGCAACTGGATCGGGCGCAGCGAAGGGCTCGAGTTCGCCTTCGACGTCGAAGGCAGCGACGAGCCGCTGCACGTCTTCACCACCCGCCCCGATACCCTGATGGGCGCCACCTTCGTCAGCATCGCCGGCGAGCATCCGCTCGCGCGCAAGGTGGCCGAGGGCAACCCGCAACTGGCGGCCTTCCTCGAGGAGCTGCGCCACGGCGGCGTGTCCGAGGCAGAGCTCGAGACCCAGGCCAAGCGCGGCATGGACACCGGCCTGCGCGCGATCCACCCGGTCACCGGCGAGGCGTTGCCGGTATGGGTCGCCAACTTCGTGCTGATGGGCTACGGCACCGGCGCGGTGATGGCGGTGCCGGGGCACGACCAGCGCGACTGGGAATTCGCGAGGCAGTACGGCCTGCCGGTCAAGGTCGTGGTGGTTCCGCCGGCGGTGCGCGACGCGCTGGAGGAGATCGCGCGCGACCTCGGCGACGGCAGCGACGCGATGCGCAGCGCGCTGGGCAAGGACGGCGCGATCGACGCCTACGGCACCCGCGCCGCGGTCGAGGTCGTGCAGGCCTTCATGCGCGAGGTGCAGGAGCAGGGCGCGCATACCGAGCGCGGCACGCTGGTCAACTCCGGCGCGCTGGACGGCATGGACTACGCGCAGGCCTTCGACGCGCTGGCCGCGCGCTTCGCCGCCGAGGGCCGTGGCGAACGCAGGGTCAACTTCCGCCTGCGCGACTGGGGCGTGAGCCGCCAGCGCTACTGGGGCTGCCCGATCCCGGTGATCTATTGCGACAAGTGCGGCGCGGTGCCGGTGCCCGAGGACCAGCTGCCGGTGGTGCTGCCGGAGGACGTGGCGTTCTCCGGCGTGCGCTCGCCGATCAAGGCCGACCCCGAGTGGCGCAAGACCACCTGTCCTTCCTGCGGCGGCGCGGCCGAGCGCGAGACCGACACCTTCGACACCTTCATGGAGTCGAGCTGGTACTACGCGCGCTACACCTCGCCGGGCGCGGCCGACATGGTCGACGAGGCGCGCGCCAACTACTGGCTGCCGGTCGACCAGTACATCGGCGGCATCGAGCACGCGATCCTGCACCTGCTGTACTTCCGCTTCTACCACAAGCTGCTGCGCGACGAGGGCCTGGTCCACAGCGACGAGCCGGCGACGAACCTCCTCTGCCAGGGCATGGTGATCGCCGAGACCTACTACCGCGACAATGCCGACGGCTCGCGCGACTGGATCAACCCTGCCGACGTCGAGGTCGAGCGCGACGCGCGCGGCCACGTCACCGGCGCGCGCCTGAAATCCGATGGCGCGCCGGTGCGGATCGGCCACGTCGAGAAGATGTCCAAGTCGAAGAACAACGGCGTGGACCCGCAGTCGATGGTCGACAAGTACGGCGCCGACACCGTGCGCCTGTTCTCGATGTTCGCCGCGCCGCCGGAACAGTCGCTGGAATGGCACGAGGCCGGCGTGGAAGGCATGGCGCGCTTCCTGCGCCGGTTCTGGCGAGAGGTCGCCACCCACGCGGCGCAGCCCGACCATCCCGAGGTCGACGTCGCCGCGCTGGCGCCCGCGCAGAAGACCCTGCGCCGCCAGCTGCACGAGACCATCCAGAAGGTCGGCGACGACTACGGCCGCCGGCACAGCTTCAACACCGCGATCGCCGCGCTGATGGAGCTGCTCAACCACGTGTCGCGCTTCACCGACATGAGCGAACAGGGCCGCGCGGTGCGCCACGAGGCGCTGCAGGCGATGGTGCTGCTGCTCAACCCGGTCACCCCGCACGTCAGCCACGCGCTGTGGCAGGTGCTCGGCCATCCGGAGGCGCTGCTGGAGGACGTGCCGTTCCCGCGCGCCGATCCCGCCGCGCTGGTACGCGACGCGATCACCCTGGCGGTGCAGGTCAACGGCAAGCTGCGCGGCACCATCGAGGTGGCGCCGGACGCGCCGCGCGAGGCGGTGGAGGCGGCCGCCCTGGCCGAGCCGGGCGTCGCCCGCTTCCTGGAAGGGCAGGCGGTGCGCAAGCTGATCGTGGTGCCCGGCAAGATCGTGAACATCGTGGCGGCCGCCGGCTGAGCGCCGGCATCGCTTGCCACGCCCGCGGGGCCTCGTCCAGACTGCGCCGATGAAACGACTCCTGCTCGCCGCCTGCCTGCTGCCCGCCCTCGCCGGTTGCGGCTTCCACCTGCGCAATGCGCTGCTGCTGCCGCCCGACCTGGGGCCGGTGCAGGTGGTTTCGCGCGACCCGCACAGCCAGCTGGCCAGGGACCTGCGCGAGGCGCTGCAGCGTGCCGGGGCGCAGGTCGCGCCCGACGGCGCGCCGGCGGCGGCAGTCGCGGGCACCGGCACCGACGGCGAGCCGCAGACCGGCGACGGCGCCAGCGGCAAGCCCGCCGGCGTCGCCCAGCTGCAGCTGGTGTCCGAGCGCTGGGGCAACTCGCCGCTCTCGGTCGACGCCCAGGGCCGCGCGCAGGAATACACGCTGCGCTACGCGGTGATCTTCCGCCTGCGCCGCGCCGACGGCACCGACCTGGTGCCGCAGCAGGTCCAGGAACTGTCGCGCGACTACATCGCCAGCCCCGCGCTCGCCTCCGGCACCGAGGGCGAGCGCGAGATCCTGACGCAGGAACTGCGCCGCGAGATGGCCAATTCGATCCTGCGCCGGGTGGATGCGGTGTCGCGCATGGCGCAGGAACATCCGCAGGACCTGCCGGCCGCGCCCGCGCCCGACGGCGGGACCGCCACGCCCTGAGCGCGGCGCCCTGGGCGAACGATGGAACTGAGCCCCGACCGCCTCGCCGCGCACCTGGCCGGCGGTGCGTTGCGACCCGCGTACCTCGTCGCCGGCAGCGAGCCGCTGCTGGTGCTGGAAGCCGCCGACGCCATCCGCGCCGCCGCGCGCGCGCAGGGCATCGGCGAGCGCGAGGTGTTCGAGGCCGAAGGCAACCAGCGCGAGCCAGACTGGAACGCGCTGTCCGCCACGCTCGGCGCGCCCAGCCTGTTCGCCAGCCGCCGGCTGGTCGAGCTGCGCCTGCCGACCGGCAAGCCCGGCAAGGAAGGCGGCAAGCTGATCGAGGAGTTCTGCGCCGCGCCTCCGCCGGACGTCGTCCTGCTGGTCACCGCCGGCGACTGGAGCCGCGCGCACGCGGGCAAGTGGAGCGACGCGGTCGCGCGCGTCGGCGCGATGGTCGTCGCCTGGCCGGTGAAGCCGCACGAGCTTCCGGGCTGGATCGAGCGACGCCTGCGCGAGCGTGGGCTGCGCGCCGGCCATGACGCGGTGCAGCGCCTGGCCGAGCGCGTCGAAGGCAACCTGCTCGCCGCCGCGCAGGAGATCGACAAGCTCGCGCTGCTGGCCGACGGCGCGCCGCTGGATGCCGCGCGGATGGACGCCCTGGTCGCCGATTCCGCGCGCTACGACGTATTCCGCCTGCTCGATGCCGCGCTCAACGGCCGCGCCGCGCAGGTGCCGCGCATGCTCGCCGGCATGCGCGCCGAGGGCGAAGCGGTGCCCGCGCTGCTCGGCATGGTGGTGCGCGAGTTGCAGGCGACCGCCGCGCTCGCGCGCGCGCAGGCGCGCGGCGGCAACCTCGCCGCCGAATTCAAGGCGCAGCGCATCTGGGATTCGAAGCAGGCGATGTACAAGCGCGCGCTGCAGCGCCACGCCGCGCCGCGCTGGGAGCGCTTCGTCGCCGAAGCCGGACGCGTGGACCGCATCGCCAAGGGCCGCGAGCGCGTCGGCGAGGATCCGGGCGACGCCTGGCTCGCGCTGGAGCGGCTGCTGGTCGCGGTCGCGGACCCGAAGGCACAGGCACTGGTGGCGTGATGGCGACCCTGCAGGTCTTCTACGGCGGCACCTTCGATCCGGTCCACGAGGGCCATCTGGCGATCGCGCGCGCCGCGCACGCCGCGCTCGCCGAGCCGGTGCACGTGATGCCGGCGGCCGACCCGCCGCACCGGCCGCCGCCCGGCGCCAGCGCCGACGACCGCGTGGCGATGCTCGAGCTCGCCCTGGTCGGCGAGCCCGGCCTGCTGCTGGACCTGCGCGAGCTGCGCCGCGCGGGCCCGTCCTACAGCGTCGACACCCTGCACGCGCTGCGCGCCGAGTTCGGCGCGGACGCGCCGCTCGCGCTGCTGGTCGGCGCCGACAGCTTCCTCGGCCTGCCGGACTGGCACCGCTGGGAGGAACTGTTCGGGCTGGCCCACTTCGTCGTCGCCGGCCGGCCAGGCAGCCTGCTCGAATCGGCCTCGCCTGCGCTGAAGGCGGCGGCGGACGCGCGCTGGGTCGAGGACCCGGCCGCCCTGCGCGCGGCGCCCGCCGGGCTCCTGCTGCCGCTGCGCCAGCCCCCGCACGTGCATTCGGCGACCGCGATCCGCCGCCTGATCGGCGAAGGCAAGCCCTGGCACCACCTGCTTCCGCCCGCCGTCGCCGGCTACGTGCAGGCGCGTGGACTGTACGGCGCATCCGCCGCGGGCCATTGATCCGGCCGTGACCGGCCCCTTCGCTATACTGGCGACGGCGCCACGCCCACCGCTTCGAGCCAGCCGCCCTTGACCAGCCAAGCCCAGGTCATCAAGACCCAACTGCCGCATCCGGCCCCCGCCGCAGACGTCCTCCTGGGGGCGGTCAACGCCGCGCTCGACGAGCTCAAGGCCCGCGATGCCGTCCAGATCGACGTCCGCGGCAAAAGCAGCGTCACCGATTACATGGTCGTCGCCTCCGGCACCTCGACCCGGCACGTGAAGTCGATCGCCGACGAGGTCATCCGCTTCGTCAAGAAGCTCGACGTGCAGCCGCTCGGCGTCGAGGGCGAGCGCGAGGCCGAATGGGTGCTGGTCGACCTCGGCGACGTCGTCGTCCACGTCATGCTGCCGCGCGTGCGCGAGTTCTACGCGCTGGAGCGGCTGTGGACCGTCGGCGACCAGCCGCCCGAGGCGCTGCCGACCCTCGCCGAGGGCGGCCTCTGAGCGTGGGCTCGGCCCGGCGCGGCCGATGAAGGCGCGCCTGGTCGCGGTCGGCGAACGCGCGCCCGCCTGGGTGGCGGAGGGCTTCGCGGGATACCGCAAGCGGCTGTCGCACTGGCTGCCGCTGGACCTCGTCGAGATCGAACCCGGCCTGCGCGGCAAGGGCCGCGACGCCGCGCGCGCCACCGCGGACGAAGGCGCGCGCGTGCTGGCCGCGCTGCCGAAGGGCGCGCTGGTCGTCGCGCTGGACGGGCGCGGCAGCGCGTGGACCTCGGAACAGCTCGCCCGGCGCCTGGAGCACTGGCGCGCGCAGGGCCGCGACCTCGCCTTCCTGATCGGCGGGCCCGAAGGCCATGCGCCCGACGTGTTCGATCGCGCCGACGAATGCTGGTCGCTCGGCCCGATGACCCTGCCGCACATGCTGGTGCGGCTGGTGGTCGCCGAACAGCTCTACCGCGCGGCGGCGCTGCTGGCGAACCACCCGTACCACCGCGCGTGAGCCAGGGTCCATCGCCGGCGTGCACCGGCGATGGCTGCGGGCCGCGCCGTTTCAGTCCAGCCGGAACTCCACCGGCACCAGCCCGATCGCCTGCACCGCGCGGCCGTCGCGCATGGCCGGGCGGAAGCGCCACTGGCGCAGGACCTGCTCGCGCGCCGCGCGGTCGAGGCTGCGGTTGCCGCTGCTGCGCGCGACCTGCACGTCCAGCGGGCGACCGTCGACGTCGACCAGCACCTTCAGCAGCACGCTGCCCTCGATGCCGTCACGCAGGGCGTCGCGCGGGTAGGCGGGCGCCGGCGCCTGCGCGTACTCGAGCTGCACGCCGGCAAGCGGGCCGGCGTGCTCCCCGGTATCGCCGCCGGTCGCCGGCGG
>JBQCFN010000133.1:0-6093 GCA_051959035.1 Lysobacteraceae bacterium
TCCGGCCAGCCTGTGGGTGCAGCCGTGGCGCGCGCGCCAGACCCAGGTCGCCGACCACGTGCTGTTCGGTCCCTATCCGGTCGAGGAGGACTTCGACCGCCTGCAGCGCCAGGGCGTGACCACGATCGTCAGCCTGCTCGACCCGGCCCTGCCCTACGAGAACGTGCTGCTCGCGCAGGAACGCGAGCGCGCGCGCCGCCACGGCATGCAGGTGCGCAACTTCCCGATGGCCAGCATCCTCGGCCGCTCGTTCGGCGCCGATTACGCGCGCAACGCCCGCGCCGCCGCGCAGGCCGCGCTCGACGCAAAGGGCGTGGCCTACATCCACTGCTACCTCGGCCTGCACCGCGCGGTGAACGTGCAGAAGCTGATCGCGCAGTCGCACGCCACCACCCGCTACGCCGGCAGCACCGGCGGCACGCGCCCGGCCGACACGCTGGCGCTGGACCACGCCAACTTCGCCTTCCTCGACGGCGACTACGCGCGCACCCTGGAGGATCTCGCGGCCATCCGCGCGCCCGGCCCGGCGGCGCTCGACCTGGCCGGCTGGGCGCACTACCGGCGCGGCGAGATCCCCGCCGCGCGCGCGCAGTTCGCCCGCGCGCTCGCGCTCGCCCCCGGCGACCGCGAGGCGCAGTCCGGGCTGGCCTACTGCGCGCTGCGGGACAACGACCTGGCGCGGGCCGAAACCGGCTTCGCCGGCATCCTCGCCGCCCGCCCGGACGACCCGGCGGCGATCGAGGGCCTGGGCCACGTGCGCTACCGGCAGGGGCGCGCGGACGCGGCGCGCGCGCTGTTCACGCGCGCGCTGGCGCTCGACCCGGGAAACCCCGAGATCCGCGGCATGCTCGACCGCCTGCATGTGGTAGTGCCCCCTGCCGCCGCGAACGCGTCCGCGGCGGATTGATTCGCGCGACCGCCAGCAGCTCGCTGGCCTGCCACCCCCCCTACGCCTCCGGCCCCACGCGGCACTGCCACGGCATGGGCCCCGGCGGAGGCGCATCATTCCTGTTCACGCAAATTGTAGGCCGAAGCGGTCAGTTCGCGGCGGGTTTCCCGTCGGGGCCACTGACCCGTTCAGGGGGTGCCGTGGTGCTTGCCCTGCCAAGGCCGGTACCAGGCGCGGATGCGGGCGAGGTCGGTGGCCAGGTCGTCGCCGAGGTGGAACAGCGGCCCGATCCCGATGATCTTGTCCGGGTAATGGAAATAGGCCGGCAGCACCGGCACGTCCGCGGCCTTGGCGATCTTCCAGAAGCCCGGCTTCCAGCGCTCGACCGGCTTGCGCGTGCCTTCCGGCGCCAGCCCGAACCAGAAGCGTTCGCCACCCCGCAACAGCGCGGCGGCCTGCTCGACCACGCCATGGGCGGCGCTGCGGTCCACCGCGATCACGCCCAGCCCGCGCATCAGCACGCCGAGCGGCCACCAGAACAGCTGGTGCTTGCCGAGCACCTTGAGGTCCAGGCCGAGCGCGAGCTTGGCGGCGAAGCCCCACACGCCATCCCAGTTGGACGAGTGCGGCGCACCGATCAGCACCAGCCGGGGGATGTCCGGGAACGCGCCGACCATGCGCCAGCCGCCCAGGCGCAGGATGCTGCGTCCGAGCCAGCGGGTGAAGCGGTTGGGCGGCGTGCGCGGCGCGTTCGGCGGCAGCGGCAGCACGTGGCCGGGCGGCGTCGCCGCCGGCGGCATTCCGGCTTCCCCCATCGTCCCCGGTCCCCTAGTCCCAGTCGCGGCGCGCGCGGTCGCGCTTGAGGGTACTGCGTCCGCGCTTGGCGTCCAGCCGGCGCTCCTTCGAGGCACGGGTCGGCCGGGTGGCGACGCGGGGCTTGGGCGCGCGCAGCCCGGCGGCGACGAACGCGGCCAGGCGCTCGCGCGCGTCCTCGCGGTTGCGCTCCTGGGTGCGGAAGCGCTGGGCGCTGATCACCAGCACGCCGGCGTCGGTGAGCCGGCGGTCGCGGCGCGCGAGCAGGCGCGCGCGCACCGGCTCGGGCAACGAGGGCGAGCCCGCGACGTCGAAGCGCAGCTCCACCGCGGTGGCCACCTTGTTGACGTTCTGCCCGCCCGGCCCGGCCGAACGCACGAAGCGCTCGGCCAGCTCGTCGTCGGGAATCGCCAGGTTGTCCGCGACCTGCAGCATGCGTGGATTGTAGGCAGGGCGCGGGCGCCGGCGCGCGCAGCCGGTCACGCCCCGCGCGCCGGACGGCCCGTCGCGTGAAGCCTGGCGTAGCCCGGGCAAGCGCAGCGCACCCGGGGCAAAGGCCCCATCGCGTCGAGCGCGTCGCCGGCATGCGCGCCGGCGCGCCGATCGGCTGCGCCTGCCCGCGCCTCCATGCGGATTCCCCTGTGCGTTGCGCTTGCCGGGCTACGACGCCGGCGCATCCGCCGCGCCGGCGCCGAACAGGGCCAGCGCGCGCGCGAACTCCGCGTCCGGCGGCGCGATCGCCTCCACCGGTGCATCGGTGATCGGATGCACGAACGCGAGCCGCCGCGCGTGCAGCAGCATGCGGTGGACGCCGAGCAGGCGGAAGGTGCGGTTGTGGCGGCCATCGCCATGGCTGGTGTCGCCGATGAGGTGGTGCGACGCGTGCTTGAGGTGGCGGCGGATCTGGCGGAAGCGACCGGTCAGCGGGCGCGCGCGCAACAGCGCGTAGCGCGAGGTCGCAAAGCCGGCCGAGGGCACGTCGAGCTCCATCGTCGCCAATCGCTCGAACCCGGTCACCGCCGGCTTCTTCAGCGGCTTGCCGGGGCCGCCGTCGAGCGGATGGTCGACGCTGAAGCGCGGCTCCGGCCAGCCGCGGCACACCGCCCAGTAGTCCTTTTCGAAAGCCGCCTTCCCTGCCGCGTGCGACATCAGCAGCTTGCCCAGCGCCGAGGCGCTGTCGCGGTCTAAGGCCAGCAGCAGGCAGCCGCTGGTCGCGCGGTCGAGCCGGTGCACGAGGAAGACGGGCCTGCCGAACTGCGCGCGCAGGCGGTCCGCGGCGAAGTCGGTCTCGCCGCGCGCGAGCGCGCTGTCGTGCACCATCAGCCCGGCCGGCTTGTCGACCACCGCCAGCCAGTCGTCGCGGTACAGGACCGGCAGCGCCTCAGCGTCCACGCGGCCACGCCGCGAGCAGCGCCCACAGCCCGCCGAGCGCGGCGATCAGCACCGTCGCCGGCACGCCCAGCAGGCGCGCGCCGCCGGCGTCCAGCGCGTACAGCACCGCGGCCGCCAGCAGCAGGCCGGTGCCGAGGATGGCGGCGATGATCCGCCGCTGCGCGCCGCGCACGATGCGGGTGAGCTCGCGCAGGTCGCTCGACGCGACCCGCACCGCGTGGCGGCCCTCGACCTGCTGGCTCAGCCACGCGTGCAGCAGCCGCGGCATGTCCGGCGCCTGCGTCACCAGCTCGGGCAGGCGCTTGCGGAACTCGCTGGCCAGCCGGCGCGGGCTGTAGCGCTCGCGCAGGATCCGCTCGAGCACCGGCCGCGCGACCGCCCAGATGTCGATGCGCGGATCCAGCAGGCGGCCGATGCCCTCGATGTTGAGCAGGGTCTTCTGCAGCAGGATCAGCTGCGGCTGCAGCGTCAGCTCGTAGCGCTGCGCGGTGCGGAACAGCTTGAGCAGCACCTCCGCCAGCGAGATCTCGCTCAGCGGCCGCGTGAAGTACGGCTCGCACACCGCGCGCGCGGCCGCCTCCAGCTCGTCGATGCGGATGTGCGACGGCATCCAGCCGGCCTGCACGTGCAGCTCGGCGATGCGGCGGTAGTCGCGGTGGAAGATCGCCATGAAGTTCTCGGCGAGGTAGAACTGGTCTTCGTCCGAGAGCTGGCCGACGATGCCGAAGTCGAGCGCGATGAAGCGCGGATCGGCCCTGCGCGCCGGATCGGCGTCGACCCAGATGTTGCCGGCGTGGGCGTCGGCGTGGAAGAAGTTGTCGCGGAACACCTGGGTGTAGAACACCCGCACGCCCTTGGCGGCGAGCGCGTGGCGGTCGATGCCGGCGGCGTCGAGCGCGGCGATGTCGTCGGACGGGATGCCGTGCACGCGCTCCATGGTCAGCGCGCGCTCGGCGGTGTGCGACCAGATCACCTCCGGCACGTACAGGTCCGGCGAGTCCTGCCAGAAGCGGCGCAGCACGCTGGCGTTGGCGCCCTCGCGCTGCAGGTCGAGCTCGGCGGCGAGGGTGTTCTCGATCTCGAGGACGATTTCGCGCGGGCGGATCTTGTCGGCCGAGGGATGGGTGCGATCGACCAGCGCGGCCACTGACTTCAGCAGCGCGATGTCGGCGGCGATCTGCTGCTCGATGCCCGGCCGCAGCACCTTCACCACCACCTCGCGCGGCGCGCCGCCGTCGACGGCCGGCAAGGTCGCCGCGTGCACCTGCGCGATCGACGCGGAGGCCAGCGGCGTGGTGTCGAACGACGCGAACGCGACCGCGACCGGCCGCCCCAGCGACTGCTCGACGATCGCGCGCGCGCTCACGCCGTCGAAGGGCGCGACGCGGTCCTGCAGCAGGGCGAGTTCGTCGGCGACGTCCGGCGGCACGAGGTCGCGCCTGGTGGAAAGGATCTGCCCGAACTTGACGAAGATCGGCCCCAGTTCCTGCAGCGCCAGCCGCAGCCGCGCGCCGCGCGACTGCTCGGCGATCTCCGCCGGCGCGCGCGGCACGAACGGCCGCATCAGCTTCAGCCAGCGCTCGGCGGCGGTGCCGTCCAGCAGCGCGTCCAGCCGGTAGCGCAGCAGCACGCGGCCGATGCGGGCGGCGCGCAGGACCGGCGTCATGCGCGGCTTCCGGCCACCGCCAGCCGCGCGACGCGCGCGGCCAGCCGCTCGACGTCGTCGCGCACGGCATCGACGTCGTCGTAGAAGGCGTGCAGTTCGGCCTTGGCGACGAGGTCGCGCGACTCCTCGGTGAGGAACTCCGCGCCGCTTTCGGCCAGCGCCTGGCCGGTCGCGCGCGCCTGCCGCAACGCGCCGGCCGCGAGGCGGGCGACCTGCACGCCGACCACCTCGCCGAACACCGCCACGAACGGCAGCTGCCAGTCCGGATCGAAGCGCCCGGCCAGCCGCTGCAGGCGACGCGCGAGTTCGGCGTCGCCGGACAGCCGCACCTTGCCGACCGGCGGCGCCTCGTCGCGGCGCAGGAACGGCAGTTGCGCGAGCAGGCCGCCGAGGGTGGCGCGCACGCCGAGATCGGGCTCGCGCTCCGCATCGACCGGCCCGACGACGAGGCGCTCGCCCTCCACCCGCACCTGCAGCGCGAGCGGCGGCAGCGCGCCGCCGCGCGACTCCAGCTGCAGCGCCACCCGCTGGCCGTCGAGCGCGGCCAGCCCGGCGCGGGTGTCCGGATCCAGCGCGAGCGCGCGGTTGAGCGCCGCTTCCAGCGCGCGGCCGGCGGGGACTTTCCAGTTGAAGGGGAGCGCGGTCATCGCGGCATTCTAGCGGGCGGGGCGTGCAGGCCGGCGGCCCCGGATCCTTCTGTAGGAGCGGCTTGTAGCCGCGAGCTCTTCATGCGCCGACCAACGTCGCAGGAGCGGCGCAAGCCGCGACCCCACGTGCGCCGCACGGGCAGGGCGGTTGAGGCATGCGCCGCTCTACACGGCAAACGCTCGCGGCTACAAGCCGCTCCTACAGGGAATACGATCGGCGCGACGCGGTGCGCAGGCGCTCCAGCCCCTCGTGGCCGCGCCGCGCGCACGCGCCCCGTCAGCGGCCGCGCAAGGACGCGCGCAGCCGCTCGAGGCCTTCCGCGATCGACACCTTCGGCACGTAGCCGAAATCACGCGTGGCCGGCGCCATGTCGTACCAATGGGTGGTGCTCAGCTGCTCGGCGAGGAAGCGGGTCAGCGGCGGCTCGCCGCGCAGCGGCAGCACGGTCCACGCCGCCTCGCACGCCGCACCGATCGCGTAGGCGAGACCGAACGGCACCGTCTTCGTCACCGCCGGCGCGCCGGCCGCCTGCAGCAGCGCATTGACGATCTCGCGCACCGGCTTCGGCTCGCCGTTGCTGATGAAGTAGGCGCGCCCCGCGCAGGCGGCGCCCGGGGCGAGGTGGTCGAAGGCGTCGAAGTGCGCCTGCGCCGCGTTGTCGATGTAGGTGGTGTCGATGCGGTTG
>JBQCFN010000134.1:0-2984 GCA_051959035.1 Lysobacteraceae bacterium
GTGCGCGTGGACGATATCCCGGAGGACGAGCCCGCCCGCATCGGGCAGGCGATTGCCTACGAGCAGAAGATCCACATGGCCAGGCGTCTGGTGAGCGAAAACCCCAAGCAGGTCGCGCAGGTCGTGCGCAACTGGGTGGGCGACAATGGCTGAGCAGGTTTCCGAGGGCGCCCGCAACGCCGCCATTCTGCTGCTCACGCTGGGTGAGCAGGATGCGGCCGAAGTGCTCAAGCATCTCTCCGCCCGCGACGTGCAGGCGGTGGGCTCGGCGATGGCCGGCCTCACCAGCGTCACCCGCGACCAGGTCGAGCAGGTGCTCAACCGCCTCAATGAGGACGTCGGCCGGCAGACCGCGCTGGGCGTCGGCACCGAGGACTACATCCGCAAGATCCTCACCAACGCGCTGGGCGAGAGCAAGGCCGGTGGCCTGATCGACCGCATCCTGCTCGGTCGATCCAGCAAGGGTCTGGAATCGCTCAAGTGGATGGAAAGCCGCGCGATCGCCGAGCTGATCAATCTGGAGCATCCGCAGATCATCGCGCTGGTGCTGGCGCATCTGGAACCGGATCAGGCCGCCGAAGTGCTCGGCTACCTGCCGCCACGCACGCGCTCGGACGCGGTGATGCGCATCGCCACGCTCGATGGCGTGCAGCCGCACGCGCTGAACGAGCTGGACGAAATCATGGAGCGCCAGTTCTCCGGCAATTCCACCAAGCTGAAGTCAGCCAACGTGGGTGGCCTCAAGGCCGCCGCGGACATCCTCAACGCGATGGAGACCAGCCGCGAGGCCGAGTTGATGTCGGCCATCCGCAGCCAGGACGCCAGCCTCGGCGGCAAGATCGAGGAGCTGATGTTCGTCTTCGACGATCTCGCCGGCCTGGACGACCGCAGCATGCAGACGCTGCTGCGCGAAGTGCCGTCGGTACGCCTCACCGTGGCGCTCAAGGGCGCGGAGCCGGCGATGCGCGAAAAGATCTTCGCCAACATGTCCAAGCGCGCCGCCGACATGCTGCGTGACGACCTTGAAGTGGCTGGCCCGGTACGCGTGAGCGAAGTGGATGCCGCGCAGAAGGAAGTGCTGATGATTGCGCGCCGGCTGGCCGATGCCGGCCAGCTCACCCTGGCCGGCGGCGGAGATGACTTCGTCTGATGGCCGCGCAGATCATCCGCGACACATTTGCCGGCGCCGAGCGCTGGGAACTGCCCCAGGTGCACGACGGCGCGCGCAGCGAGCCGGTCAACGACCTGCCGGCGCCGCCCACCGTGGCCGACCTCGAAGCGCTGGAGCGCCAGGCGCGTGACGAGGGTTACGCCGCCGGCCGCGCCGAAGGCATTGCCGATGCCGCGCGCGAGCAGCGCGCGGTGGTGGCGCGGCTGGAATCGCTGCTGGAATCTGCCGCGCGTCCGCTGGCCGCGCTGGACGACGCCACCGAACAGGAGCTGGCGCGTCTGGCGGTGGTGATCGCCCGCCGCGTGCTGGCGCATGAACTGGCCACCGCGCCCGAGTTGATCGTGCAGGCCGTGCAACAGGCGGCACGCGCGCTGCCTTCGGCAACGCGCGAACTGCGCGTGCGCGTGCACCCGGATGATCTGGCCTTGCTGCGCGAACACGCGGTGGCCGAAGAACACTGGCAGCTGCTGCCCGATCCCGCGCTGGCGCACGGCGACTGCCTGCTGGAGAGCGAGCGCTCGCGCCTGGATGGCCGCGTGGAAACCCGCCTGGCCGCCGTGGTCGACGCCGTGCTCGGTCTGGACGAAGACGATGGCGACGAGGAGATCACCGCGTGAGCGGCCACGCCGCCAGCGCCCGCGTGATCGAGCTTGCCGCGCATCCGGCGATGCGTTCGCGCGCGCGCCCGGCCGACGAGGCTCCGGCGCCGTGCGTGGCGCCATCGTCCCCCGGCGAAACCGCCGATGCGCGCATTGCCGCGCGCATCGCGCGACGCCGGGCGCGCGTAGTGCCCGTGTCGCAGGACGTGCGTGTGATGCGCTTCCGTCCCTGGCTTCCCCTGTTCCGGCTGTGGCGCCGCTGGCGCCTCGGCTACCCGCTTTCGCGCCTCTGGTGTGCTTCCGCGCGGTTGTCCTCCCCGTCTTCCTCCCCCGGCGGCGCGGTGCGACAGCCCAAGCGATCCCCCCGTCCCGTGGGCGCACACCGGCGGCGCGATCTTTCTGCCGTCACTACCCGCCGCCCGTCGCGCGGCCAGGCGCTGGCGCAATGAGCGCCGATCCGCTGGCGCTGCGCAGTGAGCGCTGGCGCGAACAATTGGCGCGTCGCGGCCGTCGTGCGGAGGCATCGCATCCGCTGACCGTCGAAGGACGGCTGCGTCGCGTGGTCGGCCTGACCCTGGAAGCCGAGGGCTGCGAGGCGGCGCTGGGCGCGCGCTGCCTGGTCGATACCGCCGAGGGCGACCAGCTCGATACCGAAGTGGTGGGCTTCGCCGACGAACGCCTGCTGCTGATGCCGGTGGGCGAAATGCACGGCGTGCTGCCGAACGCCCGGGTGCGTCCCTGCGCGCGCGCCGGCGGTCTGCCGGTGGGGCAGGGCCTGCTGGGCCGCGTGATCGGCGCCGACGGCCTGCCGCTGGATGGCTTGGGTCCGCTCGACGCCGACGAGCACGCTGCGCTCAAGGGCGAGCCGATCAATCCGATGTCGCGCAAGCCCATCGACACCCCGCTGGACACCGGCGTGCGCGCGATCAACGCGCTGCTCACCGTGGGCCGCGGCCAGCGTCTGGGTCTGTTCGCCGGCTCCGGCGTGGGCAAGTCGACTCTGCTCGGCATGATGACCAAGTACACCGACGCCGACGTGGTCGTGGTCGGCCTGATCGGCGAGCGCGGCCGCGAGGTGAAGGAATTCGTCGAGCACACGCTCGGCGAGGAAGGCCGCCGACGCGCGGTGATCGTCGCCGCCCCGGCCGACGCGCCGCCGCTCAAGCGCCTGCGCGGCGCGCAGTACGCCACCGCGATCGCCGAATGGTTCCGCG
>JBQCFN010000135.1:0-6348 GCA_051959035.1 Lysobacteraceae bacterium
TTGCCGACCCGGCAGTCGGGCGCGACGTGCACGTAGGCGACCAGCGAGTTGTCGTCGCCGACGGGGGTGACGCCGCCGCCGTTGCCGGTGCCCGGGCTGATGGTCACGCACTCGCGGATGACGTTGCGGTCGCCGATCACCAGCGCGGTGCGCTCGCCGGCGAACTTCTTGTCCTGCGGATCGCCGCCGATCGCCGCGTGGCCGTGGAAGCGGTTGTCGCGGCCGATGCGCGTCGGCCCCTCGATGGTGCAGTGCGCGCCGACGACGGTGCCGTCGCCGATCTCCACCTCCGCGCCGACCACGCTGTACGGGCCGATGGCCACGCCCGCGCCGAGCTGCGCGGCCGGGTCGACGACCGCGGTGGGATGGATGCGCGCGGCCGCGCCGGCCATGTCAGCCCTTCGCCTCGGCGCAAAGGATCTCGGCGCAGGCGACCTGCTGGCCGTCGACCCGCGCCACGCCGGCGAACTGCGCCATGTTGCGGATGGTGCGCTTGAGCGTCACGTCCAGCTCCAGCCGGTCGCCCGGCACCACCATGCGCGAGAACTTCGCGTCGTCGACCTTGACCAGGTAGAACACCCGGCCGGACACCGACGCGCCGCCCGCGTCCATCTGGTGCGAGAGCTGGGTCAGCACGCCGCCGGCCTGCGCCAGCGCCTCGATCACCAGCACGCCCGGCATCACCGGCTGGCCCGGGAAATGGCCCTGGAAGAACGGTTCGTTGAACGTCACGTTCTTGAAGCACAGCACCCGCTTGTGCGCCTCGAACTCGAGCACGCGGTCGACCAGCAGGAAGGGGTAGCGGTGCGGCAGCAGCGCCTGGATGGCGTTGACGTCCAGCGGCAGTCGGGGTTCGAAGCTCATTGCGGGTCCTTGTCGGCCGCGCGCGTCCTGCGGGCGAGCGCGTCCAGCTGCTTGAAGCGGGCGGCGCTCCGGCGCCAGCTGCGATTGTCCATGAGCGGCGTCCCGGAAGAGTACTCGCCGGGTTCGCGGATCGAATGGGTGACCAGGCTCATCGCGGTGACCACCACGCGGTCGCACAGCGTGAGGTGGCCGAGCACGCCGGCGCCGCCGCCGATCAGGCAGTAGCGGCCGATGGTGGCGCTGCCGGCGACCGCCGAGCAGCCGGCCATCGCGGTGTGCGCGCCGATGCGCACGTTGTGGCCGACCTGGATCTGGTTGTCGAGGCGCACATCCTCCTCGAGCACGGTGTCCTCGAGCGCGCCGCGGTCGATGGTGGTGTTGGCGCCGATCTCGCAGTCGTCGCCGACCACCACGCCGCCGAGCTGCGGCACCTTCAGCCAGCGGCCGGCGTCCATCGCCAGGCCGAAGCCGTCGGCGCCGAGCACCGCGCCCGGATGGACGAGCACGCGCTTGCCCAGGCGCACGCGCCGCACCAGCGTCACGTTGGCGCCGAGCTCGCTGCCGGCGCCGACCACGCAGTCCTCGCCGATCGCGCATCCGGCGCCGATCGATGCGCCGGCCTCGACCACGCTGCGCGGGCCGATGCTGGCGAAGGGTCCGATCGAGGCGCCGGCGTCCACGCGCGCGGCCGGGTCGATCACCGCGCTCGGATGGATGCCGGGCGCGAAAGCGGGCCGGCGCTCGAACAGCGCGGCGATCTTCGCGAACGCGGCGTAGGGATCGCTGGCGAGCAGCGCGGTGCCGTCGAAGCCTTCCGCGTCCGCCTCGCGCATCACCACCACGCTCGCGCCGCTGCCGGCGAGCTGGCCGCGGTAGCGCGGGTTGGCGAGGAAGGACAGCTGGCCCGCCTGCGCGCGCGCCAGCGTGGAGACGCCATGCACGGCCGCGCCGCCATCGCCGCGCAGGCCGAGGCCGAAGCGCCCGGCCAGGTCCGCGGCGGTATGCGTTGTGCCCTGCGCGGCCACCTCGCCCGTGCCTTCCGGCCTCAGAACGCGCCGCCGAAGGTGAACTGGAGGTGCTCCAGCTCGTCGCCCGGCTGCCTGCGGAACGGGAACGCGTAGCTGATCGAGATCGGCCCCACCGGCGCGCGCCACAGCATCGCGATGCCCGCGGAGGCGCGCAGCGTGGTCGCGTCGAAGTCGCCGGCCGAGCGGTACACGTTGCCGATGTCGACGAAGGCCGAGACGCGCGCCGACGGGCTCTTGATGAGCGTCGGGAAGAACATCTCGAGCGAACCGACGGTCTTCAGCGCGCCGCCCAGCGGCTGCTGGTAGGCGGCCGGGTTGAGGCCTTCGCGCGGACCGAGGGTGTTGTCGCGGAAGCCACGCACCGAGCGCACGCCGCCGGCGTAGAAGTTCTCGAAGAACGGCAGGCCGTCGGCGACGATCGGGGTCGCGTAGGCGTGGTAGTCGACGTCGCCCGGCGCGCAGGTGCTGCGCGGCGGCGGCGCCGGATGCTGCACCGGCGGCGTGCTCGGGTCGTTGTCGTCGTCGGTCGGCGCCGGCAGCGGGTACTGGCAGAAGAAGTCGCGCGTGTGCTCCTTGCCGTAGCTGTCGCCCCAGCCGAGCTCGGCGCGGGTGTTGAGCACGAGCGCGCGCGAGAGCTGCCAGTACCTGGAGAAGCTGTAGTTGAGCTTGTAGAACTCGGCCGTCGAGCCGGGCAGCGTCACTTCCGCGGAGACCTGCTGGAAGGTGCCGCTGGTCGGCATGAAGTAGTCGTTGCGCGAGTCGCGGGCCCAGCCCAGCTGCGTGCGCCAGGAGTGGAACGTGGTGTGGTTGATCGCGTCGAGGTAATCGACGAAGGAATCCGGGCTGACCCCGCGGAACGCATGGATCTCGTTGCTGTCGATGCCGAACAGCGCGCTGATCGTGTCGGTCTCGGTGATCGGGATCCCCAGCACGACCTGCGCCGCGCCGCTGGTCGAGTTGAAGGCGGCGGTGTTGTAGTTGGAGTTGTCGAACTCGCGCCACCACAGGTTGTAGCCGAGCGACAGGCCGCCGTCGGTGAAGTAGGGGTTGGTGAACGAGAACGAATAGCGCTGCAGGTAGGTGTTGCGCTCGGCCTCGACGGCGACGCGGTTGCCGGTGCCGAGGAAGTTGTTCTGCGAGACCTGGATCGAGGTGGTCATGCCGCCGAGCTGGCCGTAGCCCAGGCCGAACTGGAAGCTGCCCGAGGTGGTCTCCTTGACGGTGAAGACGACGTCGACCTGGTCGCGGGTGCCGGGGACCGGCTGGTTCTGCACGTCCACCGACTCGAAGTAGCCGAGCCGCTGCAGGCGGATCTTGGAGCGGTCGATGGCGGCCTGCGAATACCAGCTGCCCTCGAACTGGCGCATCTCGCGCCGCATCACCTCGTCGGCGGTGTGCGCGTTGCCCTTGAATTCGATCCGCCGCACGTTGACGCGCGGGCCCGGGATGACCTGCAGGTTCAGGCCGACGGTGCGCTTGTCGCGGTCCAGCGTCGGGATCGGGTTCACCTGCGCGAACGCATAGCCGATGTTGGCCAGCGTCGTGGTGATCAGGTCGGAACTGGCTTCGAGCAGGCGGCGCGAGAACAGCTCGCCCGGCTTGACCACCACCATCTTCTCGATGCGGTCCTTGGGCAGGACCGTGTCGCCGGACACCTCGACCGAGGAGACCGTGTACTGCTCGCCCTCGGTCAGGCCGGCGGTCAGGTACATGTTGCCCTTGTCGGGGCTGATCTCGACCTGGGTGCTGTCGACGCTGAAGTCGAGGTAGCCGCGGTCGAGGTAGAACTCGTTGAGCTTCTCGAGGTCGCCGGAGAGCTTCTCGCGCGAGTACTGGTCGTCGCGCCGGTACCAGCTGAGCCAGTTGGTTTCCTGCGATTCCCAGTTGTCGGTGATGTCCTTGTCGCTGTACTTCTCGTTGCCGACGAGGTTGATGTGGCGGATGCGCGCGGCCTTGCCTTCCTTGATCTGGATGGTCAGGTCGACGCGGTTGCGGTCCAGGTGCGACACCTGCGGGGTGATCTGGACGTTGTACTTGCCGCGGTTGTTGTACTGGCGGGTGAGTTCCTGGGTGACCCGGTCCAGGCTCAGGCGGTCGAAGGTGCCGCCCTCGGCCAGGCCGATGTCCTTCAGGCCCTTGGTCAGGTCGTCGGTGTGGATGTCCTTGTTGCCGGTCAGGGTCAGCTTGTTGATCGCCGGGCGCTCGCTGACGGTGACCACCAGGATGTCGCCCTGGCGCCCGATGCGGACGTCGTCGAAGAAGCCGGTCTTGTAGAGCGCGCGGATCGCGCCGGCGATGCTGGTCTGGTCGGCGGTGTCGCCGCGCTCGATCGGCAGGTAGGTGAACACCGTGCCCGCCGAGATGCGCTGCAGGCCGTCGACGCGGATGTCGCTGACGGTGAACGCGTCCGGATCCACCGCCGCGGGCTGCGCCGGAGCCGCGAGCGAGAAGGGATTCGCCGGCTGCGGGCTGGCCGGCTGGGCGGCCGACTGCGCCAGGGCGGGAAGGGCCGGGGCCAGCGCCGTGGCGAGGGCGACGGCGAGCAGGCGGCGGGTGGGGGTTCGCGTCATCTTCAAGTCCGGTTGGGAAGCGGCCCATCGCGCGGACGGCGATGGCGCGAGGGATTGCTAGCGCACCAGGTGCAGGATGTCGTTGTAGAACGCCAGGCCCATGATGCCTGCGAGGAGCGCCAGGCCGATGTACTGGCCGACGGCCATCGCGCGCTCGCTCAGCGGGCTGCCCTTGGCCAGCTCGATAAGGTAGTACAACAGGTGACCGCCGTCCAAGACGGGGATCGGCAGCAGGTTCATGATCGCCAGCGTCAGCGAGAGCAGGGCGAGGAAGTCGAGGAACCAGGCCGGCCCGAGCTGCGCGGACGCATTGGCGTAGCGGGCGATGGTGATCGGCCCGGACACGTTCGCCACCGAGGCGTGGCCGGTCAGCAGGCGGCCGATCATCGACAGCGAATCGCTGGCCAGCTTCCAGGTCTCGCTGAGGGCGGCGGGCACCGCGGCGACCGGGCCGTAGCGCAGGGTGGCGTCGTAGGGCGGCTGGGTGGCCGGGGCCGAGGCGATGCCGAGCACCCACCGGCCGCCCTGCGCGTCGCCGGTCCGGCGCGGGACCAGCTCCAGCGCGAGCCGCTCGCCGTCGCGGCGCACCTCCACCATCACGCGCCGGCCGCCCACGCGCTGCACGATCGGCCCGATGTCCTCGTAGGCCGCGACGGGATGGCCATCGATCGCGGTGATGCGGTCGTTTTCCGCCAGCACGCCCCAGGCCGCGGTGCCGGGCGCGACCTTGCCGACCACCGGCGGCAGCAACTGGTGGCGCGGCACCAGCCCGATCGCATCCAGCGCGCGGGTCTCGTCGAACCCGCGCGGCAGGCGCGACAGCGCCAGGGTCCGCGCGGCCTCCGCGCCGTCCGCCGTGCGCACCGACAACGGCACGTCGCGGCGGTCGAGCGCGGCGGTGGCCAGCGCGACCGCGGCCTCGCTCCTGGTGGGGGTGGCGCGGTCGCCCACCGCGAGCAGGGTGTCGCCGCGGTGCAGGCCGGCCTGCGCGGCGATGCCCTGGGCCTGCCCGACCACCGGCGCGTAGTCCGGCCGGCCGACCACGAACATCGCCCACAGCAGCGCCACGCACAGCAGCAGGTTGGCGAGCGGGCCGGCGGCGACGATCGCGATGCGGCGGGTCACCGGCTTGCGGTTGAACGCCTGCTCGACCTGGTCGGGCGGGACGTCCTCCTCGCGCTCGTCGAGCATGCGCACGTAGCCGCCGAGCGGGATCGCGGCGATCGCGTATTCGGTGCCGTCCTTGCCGCGGCGCAGCCACAGCGGCCGGCCGAAGCCGACCGAGAAGCGCAGCACGCGCACGCCGCTGCGGCGCGCGACCCAGAAATGGCCGAACTCGTGGAAGGTCACCAGCAGCCCGAGGCTGACGATCATCCACCAGACGGAACCCAGGAAATTGCTCATGCCACCACGACGGAAGTGAGGGAAACGGCCGCTCAGGCCGCGGCGGCGATCGCGCCGGCGACGTGCGCGCGGGCGGCGGCGTCGGCCGCGCGCAGCGCCTCCAGCGAGGCGGCCGCGCCGGCGGGCAGCGCCGACAGCGCATTGTCGACCAGCGCGGGGATGTCGAGGAAGCCGATCCGCCCCCCGAGGAAGGCCGCGACGGCGATTTCGTTGGCGGCGTTCAGGATCGCCGGCGCGGTGCCGCCGGCCTCCAGCGCGGCGTAGGCCAGGCGCAGGCAGGGGAAGGCGTCGAGGTCCGGCGGCTCGAAATCGAGGCGGCCGTGCTGGAGCAGGTCGAGGCCGGCCACGCCCGAGGCGATCCGTTCCGGCCAGCCGAAGCCGACCGCGAGCGCTGTGCGCATGTCCGGCAGGCCGAGCTGGGCCAGGGTCGAGCCGTCGACGAACTCCACCAGCGAATGCACCAGGCTCTGCGGATGCACCAG
>JBQCFN010000136.1:0-8374 GCA_051959035.1 Lysobacteraceae bacterium
GTGGCCTTCGACGAGCAGCGTCTTGTGCTGGACACGCCCGCCTTCCACGACGAAATCGCGCGCTGGTCGCCCACGCGCCGGGTGCCCGCGCTGCACGACGACGGGCTGGTCGTGTGGGACTCGCTGGCCATCTGCGAATACGCCAACGAGCGCTGGCTGGGCGGTCGCGGCTGGCCACGGGACGCGCGCACGCGTGCCGTCGCGCGCGCGGCCGCCGCGGAAATGCATTCGGGATTCACCGCGCTGCGCACGCAGCTGCCGATGAACGTGCGCCGCACGCCCGACGGCTACCGCTGGGACGACGCCGCGCAGCGCGACGTCGACCGCGTGCAGCAACTGTGGCGGGAGCTGCGCGGCGCGCACGGCGGCGACGGCGACTTCCTGTTCGGCGGCTTCGGCATCGCCGACGCGATGTACGCGCCGGTCGCCTGGCGCTTCCTTGGCTATGGCGTGCCGATGGACGACGCCGCCCGCGCCTATGTCGAGGCCCTGCTGGCGCTGCCGGCGATGCGCGCATGGCGCGACGCCGCGCTCGCCGAGCCCGAACGCAACGCCGCCACCGACGCGCTGCACGGATGAGCACGCATCCGGCACGCGGCCCGCTGGCCGCGATGGCGCTCGGCGCCGCGCTGATCAGCACCTCGGCGGTGTTCGTCGAATGGGTGCGCATCGGCCCCACCGCCTCCGCCTTCTGGCGCATGGGCCTGGCCGCGGCAATGCTGCTGGTCGCGCTGGCGCAGCCGGCATTGCGCGTGCGCTGGCGGCCGGCCCCGCGGGTGCTCGGGCTGGTCGCGGTCGCCGCGGTGTTCTTCGCCCTCGACCTGTGGCTGTGGCACCGGAGCATCCTCTACGTCGGCGTCGGCCTCGCCACCCTGCTCGGCAACTTCCAGGTGTTCGCGCTCGCCGGCTACGGCGCGCTTGTGCTCGGCGAGCACGGCGGCTGGCGGCTGTGGGCGGGCCTGCTGCTGGCGATCGCCGGGCTCGCGCTGCTGCTCGCGCCCGGCTGGTCGGGCTTCGACGCGCGCTTCCATGCCGGGGTCGCCTTCGGGCTCGGCACCGCGGTCGCGTATGCCGGCTTCCTGATCGCCTTCCGCGCCGCGCAGGGAGGCCGCGCGGCCACCGCCAACGAGGCGCTGCTGTGGTGGCTGTGCCTGTTCAGCGCGGCGCTGCTGCTGGCGATGACGCTGCTCGAAGGCGAGTCGCTGGCGCCGCGCGGCGCGCGCGACTGGGGCGCGCTGCTCGCCTACGCGCTCATCGCGCAGGTGTTCGGCTGGCTGGTGATCGGCAAGGTGATGCCGCGGCTGGCCGCCGGCGTGCTCGGCCTGTGCCTGCTGCTGCAGCCGCTGCTGGCCTACCTGTGGGACGCGCTGCTGTTCGGCACCCGGCTGGGGCCGCTCGGCCTGCTCGGGCTGCTGCTGTCGCTGGCCGGGATCTTCCTCGGCCTGACCCGCGCGCAGGCGCCGCGCGGCGCGGCCGACGACACGCCCGGGTGACGCCTGCTTGAAGCCGCGGCCGGCGCCCGCATCTCGTCCGCACAGGAGGCCCTCCATGCCCATCCCCGGAATCGGCGCGTTCAAGCAGCGCATGCCGCGCGCGGAAGACGCGCTGCCCGGCCGCGACGCCGCGATGCCGCTGCGCAACGTCCACCACGTGCACGGCCGCCCGCTGCGCGGCGACTTCAGCGGGCTGGAACTGGTGCAGTTCGGCATGGGCTGCTTCTGGGGGGCCGAGCGCAGGTTCTGGTCGCTGCCCGGCGTGGTGACGACGGCCGCCGGCTATTCCGGCGGCTACACGCCGAACCCGACCTACCGCGAGGTGTGCAGCGGCCAGACCGGGCACGCCGAGACCGTGCTGGTGGCCTACGACCCGGCGCAGGTGGCGTTCGAACAGCTGCTGCAGGCCTTCTGGGAAAGCCACGACCCGACCCAGGGCATGCGCCAGGGCAACGACACCGGCACCCAGTACCGCTCTGCGATCTACTGCAGCACGCCCGCGCAACATGCCGCCGCGCTCGCCAGCCGCGACGCCTACCAGCAGCGCCTGCGCGCAGCCGGCCTTGGCGACATCACCACCGAGATCCGCCATCCCGCCCCGCCCTTCTACTACGCCGAGGACGAGCACCAGCAGTACCTGGCGAAGAACCCGATGGGCTACTGCGGGCTGGGCGGCACCGGCGTGAGCTGCCCGGTCGGGCTGGGTACCCAGGCCTCGTAGGAGCGGTGTAAGCCGCGATGCCTGCAATGGGTTCCTTGTAGGAGCGGCTTGCAGCCGCGAGCTCTTGCAGCTTTGCGCGCTTTGTCGCTGGATCACGCAAAAAGCTCGCGGCTATAAGCCGCTCCTACAAGGAACCCAATGCAGCCTCGCGCGCATGCACTGCTCAGCGCGTCGTGATCGCGCAGACGTAGACCACCTCGCAGGCGCCGCTGCCGCTGTCGTCGCGGGTGAGCGAGCTGCGCCAGCGCGCGCCGTCGGGCGCCTCGGCTTCGACCAGCCAGCCGTCGATGCGCACGTGCGCGCCCGTGCGCACGCCCTGCAGCGCATCGGCAACCCGCGGGTTGGCCGGGATCATGTGCATGTTGGCGCTTGAGCGCACGATCTCGTCCGGCGGCAGCGGCGGATCGCCGCGCCAGCGGTAGCGGTACCAGCGCGAGGACTGCGAGATCGCCAGGCGGTTGAGCACGGCGTCGTCATCCATCCGCCCCCAGCCGAGCGCGAGGTCGGTCGGCGACAGTTCCGCCTCGCGATCGAACCGGTAGTCCTCGCGCGAGAGCACGCGCGCGTCGACGCTGAAGGCGGCCAGCGGCACCAGCGTCGCCGCTTGCAGGCGGAACGGCGCGAGGTCGCCCGGCACGTCGCCCTGCAGCGGCGGATCGCCCGGCCGCACCGCCGGCGGCAGGGGGCAGCGCGGCACGTCGCCGGGCACGTGCGCGGCCACCGCCGGCACGCGCGGCGACAGCGGCGAAAACCACCAGCCGAGCGCGGCGACCGCCAGCAGCACCGCCCCCATGCGCAGGTTCATGTCCTCGCCTTCCCCGTGGCGCGCTTCGGTGCGCTCCTGGCGGATGGTAGCGGCCGCAGCAGCTCCCGCGGCAGCGCGCGGAACTCCTGTGCCAGCTGCTCGAGGAACCCCCCCATCGCCGAACTGCGCCGCCACACCATCGCAATCTCGCGGCGCGGCGCGCGGCCCTTGAACGGCAGCAGGCGCATGTCGGGCGATGGTGGCACCGGCGGCTGCACCGCCAGCGTCGGCAGCAGGGTGATGCCCACGCCCGCCGCGACCATCTGCCGCAAGGTCTCCAGGCTGGTCGCGCGGAAGCCGTCGCGCTCGCCGGCACCGGCGGCGCGGCACACGTCCAGCGCCTGGTCGCGCAGGCAGTGGCCCTCCTCGAGCAGCAGCAGGTGCTGGTCGTCGAGGTCGTGCAGGTCGAGCGGCTTCTCGCGCTTCGCGAACGGATGCGAGGCCGGCACCGCCAGCACGAAGGGCTCCTCGAACAGCGGCTCCACGTGCAGCTGCTCGTCGTGCAACGGCAAGGCCAGCAGGCCGGCGTCGAGCTGGCCGTCGCGCAGTCGCGCGAGGATCTGGTCGGTCTTCTCCTCGACCAGCAGCAGCTCCAGCCGCGGGAAGCGCGCGCGGATGCGCGGCAGCACGTGCGGCAGCAGGTAGGGCGCGAGCGTGGGGAACAGGCCCAGCCGCACCGTGCCCGCTTCCGGATCGCGCGTGCGCCGCGCCGCCTCCTTCATCTGCTCGACTTCGGCAAGGATGCGCCGCGCCCGCTCGGCCATGTCGCGGCCGGCGGGGGTGAGCATGACCTTGCGCGGCGCGCGCTCGACCAGCGCAACGCCGAGCTCCTCCTCCAGCTTGCGGACCTGGGTCGACAGGGTCGGCTGGCTGACGAAACTGGCGGCCGCGGCGCGGCCGAAGTGTCGGTGGTCGGCCAGCGCCACCAGGTAGCGGAGGTCGCGCAGGTTCAAGGGTCAGGCGGCCCTGGCCACGTCGCCGGTCGGCGCCGAGCTCCGGATCAGGTGGTCGAACGCGCTCAGCGCGGCGGTGCAGCCCGCGCCCATCGCGATCACGATCTGCTTGTACGGCACCGTGGTCGCGTCGCCGGCGGCGAACACGCCCGGCACGCTGGTGGCGCCGCGCTCGTCGATGACGATCTCGCCGCGCGGGCTCAGCGCGACCGTGCCCTTCAGCCACTCGGTGTTGGGCAGCAGGCCGATCTGCACGAACACGCCGGCGAGCTCGACGGCGTGGCTGGCGCCGCTTTCGCGGTCCGTGTAGACCAGCCCGGTGACCTTCTTGCCGTCGCCGAGCACCTCGGTGGTCTGCGCGTTCACCAGCACCCGCACGTTGGGCAGGCTGCGCAGCTTGCGCTGCAGCACTGCGTCGGCGCGCAGCTTGCCGTCGAATTCCAGCAGCGTCACGTGCTCGACGATGCCGGCGAGGTCGATCGCGGCCTCGACGCCGGAGTTGCCGCCGCCGACCACCGCCACCCGCTTGCCCTTGAACAGCGGCCCGTCGCAGTGCGGGCAGTAGGCCACGCCCTTGTTGCGGTACTGCTCCTCGCCCGGCACGTTCATCTGCCGCCAGCGCGCGCCGGTGGAAAGCACCACGCTGCGCGCCTTCAGCGTGGCGCCGCTGTCCAGCTGCACCCCGATCGGCTCGCCTTCCCGCGCGGCGGGCACGAGCCGGCTGGCGCGCTGCAGGTTCATCACGTCGACGTCGTACTCGCGCACGTGCTGTTCCAGCGCGACGCCGAGCTGCGGGCCCTCGGTGTACTGCACCGAGATGAAGTTCTCGATCGCCAGCGTGTCCAGCACCTGGCCGCCGAAGCGCTCGGCCACCAGCCCGGTGCGGATGCCCTTGCGCGCGGCGTAGATCGCCGCCGCGGCGCCGGCCGGGCCGCCGCCGACCACCAGCACGTCGAACACGTCCTTCTTCGCGAGCTTCTCGGCTTCGCGCTTCGCCGTGCCGGCGTCGAGCTTCGCCATGATCTGCTCGACGGTCATCCGGCCCTGGTCGAAGGGCTGCCCGTTGAGGTAGATGGTCGGCACGCTCATGATCCCGCGCGCCTGCACCTCGTCCTGGAACAGCGCGCCGTCGATGGCGACGTGGCGGATGTTGGAATTGAGCACGCTCATCGCGTTCAGCGCCTGCACCGTGTCCGGGCAGCTCTGGCACGAGAGCGACATGTAGGTTTCGAAGACGTACTCGCCCTCGAGGTCGCGCACCTGGTCGGCGAGTTCCGGCTCGAGCCTGGGCGGATGGCCGCCGACCTGCAGCAGCGCCAGCACCAGCGAGGTGAACTCGTGGCCGAGCGGGATGCCGGCGAAGCGCACCGACACGTCGGTGCCGGCGCGCACGATCGCGAACGAGGGCTTGCGCGCGTCGGCGGCGTCGCCGGCGCGCACGGAGATCCTGGGGGAGGTGGACGCGATGTCCCGCAGCAGGGCGTCGAGCTCGCGCGAGGCATCGCTGTCGTCGAGCGAGGCGACCAGTTCCACCGGCTGCGTCAGCTTCTCCATGTAGGCCGCGAGCTGGGCCTTGAGGTCGGCGTCGAGCATGGGAATGGCTCCGGGCATCGGAAAGGAAGGAACGGGGGCCGGGGCGGGGGAGCGCCCGGGACGGGCGCGGCGGAGGGGAGGCCGCCGCGCCGGGGAGGTCAGATCTTGCCGACCAGGTCGAGCGAGGGCTTGATGGTCTGCGCGCCCTGCTGCCACTTCGCCGGGCAGACCTCGCCCGGGTGCTCGGCGACGTAGCGCGCCGCCTTGAGCTTGCGCAGCGCCTCGCGCATGTCGCGGGCGATGGCGTTGTCGTGGATCTCGAGCGCCTTGATCACGCCGTTCGGGTCGACGATGAAGGTACCGCGCAGCGCCAGGCCTTCCTCGTCGATGTGCACGTCGAAGGCGCGGGTCAGCTGGTGGGTCGGGTCGCCGATCAGCGGGAACTTCGCCTTGCCCACGGCCGGCGAGGTCTCGTGCCAGACCTTGTGCGAGAAGTGGGTGTCGGTGGTGACCACGTACACCTCGGCGCCGGCCTGCTTGAACTCCTCGTAGTGCTCGGCGGCGTCCTCGACCTCGGTCGGGCAGTTGAAGGTGAAGGCGGCCGGCATGAACACGATCACCGACCAGTGGCCCTGCAGGCTTTTCTCGGTGAGCTCGACGAACTTGCCGTCGTGGAAGGCCTGCACCTTGAACGGCTGGACCTGCTTGTTGATGAGCGACATCGGCTTGCTCCTGTGTGGGAGGGAATCGGGTGGGAAGGATTGGAACAGGGACGATCTTAGGGTCGCGTCTTCCAATCATCAAATCGATTGATTGCATCCTCGCGATAGCCAATGGCTATTACACGCGACCGCCACCCGGCCGGCGCGAGGGTGGCGCCGGCGCGCCTCCCCCGGCGCGCGGGAGCCGGGCGATGGACGCTGGAACGATGCTGCGGGTGGCCTGCGGGCTGTTCGTGCTGGCCGCGCTGGGCGGGCTGGCGATGGCGGGGATCCGCTTCGTCGGCCAGCGCAACCCGCCGGTGTGGCTGTCGATGGTCCATGGATTCGCCGCCGCGTCCGGAGCGACCCTGCTGGCCTACGCGGTAGTTGCCGCGGTGGTGCCGGCGGCGGCCAAGGCCGCGCTCGTCCTGTTCCTGCTGGCGGCCGGTGGCGGCGTGCTGATGACGCTGGCGTTCGAGTGGAGGCACCGCCTGCTGCCCGCGTGGCTGGTGCTGGTGCACGGGCTCGCGGCGGTGGCGGGCTTCGTGCTGCTGCTGGTCGCCGCCTTCGGCTGAGCGATGGACCTGCATGGCCTGCTGTGGGGGCTGCTCGGCGCGGTGGTGTTCCCCGCCTGGCTGCTGTCGGGCTGCGCGGACTACCTGTGCCATGCGCGCACCGACATCGCGCACACTTCCGGCCGCCACGAGTCGGCGCTGCACCTGCTGCAGACCGCCGAGATCGGCGTGCCGTTGCTGGTGTTCCTGTTCTTCGAAGTCGACGCGCTGGTGCTGGCGATCCTGCTGGCCGGCGTCGTCGCGCACACCGCCACGTCCTGGGCCGACCTGCGCTGGGCGACGCCGCGCCGCGCGATCACCCCCGGCGAGCAGTACGTGCACAGCTTCCTCAACGTGCTGCCGTGGAGCGCGCTGGCGCTGGTGGTGGTGCTGCACTGGCGCGAGGCCGCTGCGCTGCTGGACCCGGCGACCGCCGCGGACTGGACGCTGCGCCTGCGCGACCCGCCCTTCCCGCCCGCGCTGCTGGCGGCGGTACTGGCGTCTTCGCTGCTGCTCGGCGTGCTGCCGGGGCTGTGGGAATACGCGCGTACCGCGGCGGCGGCGCGTCAGGCGTCGAGCAGCAGCGCCAGGTCGCCGACGAAGCCGCGGTAGGCCGCCGCGCGCGATTCCGAATCGCGCTGGCGCAGCACGAAGGACGGATGCACGGTGGCGAACGCGCGCGTGCCGTCCGCCAGCGCCTGCCAGGTGCCCCGTTGCGCCATCAGGCGGAACTTCGTGCCGAGCACGTTGCGCGCGGCGATCGCGCCGAGGCACACCACCACGTCCGGGCGGATGCGCGCGAGTTCGCCTTCCAGCCAGAGCCGGCACGCCGCCTGCTCCGCCGGGTTCGGGCTGCGGTGCAGGCGCACCTTGCCGCGCCGCTCGAACTTGAAGTGCTTGACCGCGTTGGTGACGTAGCAGCGGCCGCGGTCGATGCCGAGTTCCTCCAGCGCGCGGTCGAACAGCTTGCCGGCGGGGCCGACGAAGGGATGGCCGCTGAGGTCCTCCTGGTCGCCCGGCTGCTCGCCGACCACCAGCACGCGCGCCCGCGCCGGCCCTTCGCCGAACACCGTCTGCGTCGCCGGCTTCCACAGCGGGCAACGCTTGCAGCCCATCGCCGCCTCGCGCAGCGCGGCGAGGCTGCCGTCCACCGGTTCCGGCGCGCTGCCTTCCGGTACCGCGCGCCGGCGCGGTCGCTTCGCGGGCGCCGCGGCCTCGCGCGCGGGGCGCTTTGCGGGAGACCGCGTCGGCGGCTTGCGCGTGGCCATGCGGCATCTTCCGATGCGGCCGGTGAAGGCCCGGCCGACGATGCGGACGGGCGATTCGATGGGGCGCAAGATCACGGTGTAAGAGCGACGTCGGTCGCCACCAATGGCGTCGTGGCAAATGACGCGTCCTCGCCACCGTGCGTTGCCGCGAAGGTGGTGCCAGCCAAGGGCCGGTCGCGACTGACGTCGCTCCTACAAAGTCGCTCCTACAAAGGCGTTGGCGCGAACGCGGATTCGGGCTCGCGCAGCAGCGCCTTGCGCGCCCGCCGCTGCTCGTCGTCCGCCAGGTCCGCCAGCCACTGCACCTCGCCACCGGCCAGCGCGGCCAGCGGCACGCCATCGCGGT
>JBQCFN010000137.1:0-6631 GCA_051959035.1 Lysobacteraceae bacterium
CGGCCGCGCATGAGGCTCGCCCGATGATCCCCGGCCGCAACACCCTCACCGCCACGCTGGAAGGCATCGGCTTCTGGTGCACCGGACGGCCCTCGTGGGACGCCGCGCGCGCGTTCGTGCGCGCAGGCGCGCGCCCCGACGCCGCGCCCGCGCGGCCGGCGCCGCAGCTGCTGGCGCCGAACGAGCGCCGGCGCGCGCCGGAGAGCGTGGCGGTCGCGCTCGAGGTCGCGCTGGCCGCCTGCCAGGCCGCCGGGCGCGATCCGGCGACGCTGCCGTCGGTGTTCGCCTCCACCCACGGCGACCTCGCCATCACCGACTACATCTGCGCCACGCTCGCGGGCGATCCCGCCAGCGTGTCGCCCACCCGCTTCCACAATTCGGTCCACAACGCCGCCGCCGGCTACTGGACGATCGGCGCCGGCTGCACCGCGCCGGCCACCGCGATCAGCGCCCACGACGCGAGCTTCGCGCAGGGCCTGCTGGAAGCGCTGGCGCAGCTGCACGCCGGCGCGCCGGCGGTGCTGCTGGTCGCCTACGACGCCGGCTCGCCCGGCCCGCTGGCCGCGGTCAGCCCGAGCACCGGGCTGCTCGGCACCGCGCTCGTGCTGTCGTCGCCTTCACACGCGGGTGCGCCACGCTTGCGCGCGACCCTGGTGGATGCCGATGCCCCGCCGCCCCGGGGTCCGCTGGCCGACCTCGCGGGCGGCAATGCCATGGCGCCCGCGCTGCCGTTGTTCGACGCGCTGGCGACCGGGCATGATCTGCTCAGCCTGCACGCCGGTCCGCGTCGCGCCCTGCGGGTGGAGATCGCCTATGGCTGAACCGTTCGCACACGTCCGCCTCGACCGCCACAACGTGGCCGTCGTCATCCCGGCGCTCAACGAGGCGCTGCGCATCCGCGAGGTCGTCGAGGGCGCGCTGGCGCAGTGCGACCGGGTGATCGTCATCGACGACGGCTCCGACGACGACACCGCCGCGCGCATCGCCGACCTGCCGGTCACGCTGCTGCGCCACGCGCGGCGCATGGGCAAGGGCGCCTCGCTGCGCGACGGTTTCCGCGCCGCGCTCAGGGCCGGCGCGGTGGCGGTGGTGACCATGGACGGCGACGGCCAGCACGCGGCGGAGGACATCCCGCGCCTGCTCGACGCCGGCAACCGCCATCCGGGCGCGATCGTGATCGGCGCACGCCTGCGCAAGCGCGCCAACCAGCCGCTGTACCGGCGGCTGGCCAACGAGTTCGGCGACTGGGGCATCGGCTGGGGCTGCGGCCTGCGCATCGCCGATACCCAGAGCGGGCAGCGCCTGTATCCCGGCCAGGTCGCGGCGCTCGACGACGTGCCGGGCGAGGACTTCGTGTTCGAGGCGCAGATCCTGATCTCCGCGGTGCGCCGGGTGGGCGCGGGCGTGGTGTCGGTGCCGATCGAGTCGCGCTACGCGCAGGTGCACGCGCCGGGCGAGGACGCGCCGAAGTTCCGCGCCAGCCACTTCCGCCCGCTGCGCGACCTGTGGCGGATCACCTCGCACGTGGTGCGCCAGGTGTGGCAGCACGGCGACGTGGTGCGCGAATACCTGCATACGCGGGCGACCCCGCCGGTGATCGACGACCCGACCGGCGAATTCGGCACCGTCTTCGCCGAACCCGGCATGCAGCGCGCCGGATGAGCGCGGCGCGCGACGTCGTCATCCTCGGCGGCGGCCTCGCCGGCCTGACCCTCGCGATCCAGCTGCGCCAGCGCGACCCGGCGCTGGCCGTGACCGTGCTCGAGCGGCGCGCGCATCCCGTCCAGGAAGCGGCGTTCAAGGTCGGCGAGTCCACGGTCGAGGTCGGCGCACACTACTTCGCCGAGGTGCTCGGCCTGCGTGCGCACCTGCAGGACGCGCACGTGCGCAAGTTCGGCTTCCGCTTCTTCTTTTCCGAGGGCCAGCACGCGATCGAGCGCTGCACCGAGCTCGGCGTGAGCGAGCTGTTGCCCACGCCGTCGTGGCAGATCGACCGCGGCCGCTTCGAGAACTTCCTCGGCGGGCATGCGCGCACGCTCGGCGTCGAGTTCCGCGAGGGCGCGGTGGTGCGCGGCATCGCGCGCGGCGAGGGCGACGGCGCGCACCGGATCGAGTTCGAGCAGGCCGGCGCGCCCCACGCGCTCGCCGCGCGCTGGCTGGTCGACGCCAGCGGCCGCGCCGGCCTGCTCAAGCGCAAGCTGGGCCTGGCCGAGGCCAACGACCACGACGTCAACGCGGCGTGGTGGCGCGTGGAGGGCATCGTCGATCCGCACGACTGGAGCGGCGACGCCGACTGGCTCGCGCGCTGCACGCCGCCCGACCGCTGGCGCTCCACCAACCACCTGTGCGGGCCCGGCTACTGGGTCTGGATGATCCCGCTGGCGTCGGGCGCGCATTCGATCGGCATCGTCGCCGACGGCGCGCGGCATCCGCTGGACACGTTCAACACCCACGGCAAGGCGATGGCCTGGCTGCATGCGCACCAGCCCGCGCTCGCCGCCGCGCTCGACCAGCCGCGGCACCGGCTGCGCGACTTCCAGGTCCTGCGCCACTTCGCGCATGGCTGCCGGCAGCTGTTCTCGCGCGACCGCTGGGCGATCACCGGCGAGGCCGGCCTGTTCCTGGATCCGTTCTATTCGCCGGGCAGCGACTTCATCGCGATCTCCAACGGTTACATCGCCGACCTCGTCGCGCGCGACCGCGCGGGCGAGCCGTTCGCCCCGCACGCGGCGATCTACGACCAGCTCCAGCGCTCCTTCCACGACAACATGCTGAGCCTGTACCGGGGCCAGTACGCGCTGTTCGGCGATGCGCAGGTGATGCCAGTCAAGGTGATCTGGGACTACACCTTCTACTGGGCGCTGCTGGCGCCGCTGTATTTCGCGGGCAAGCTCACCGACCTCAACCTGCTCGGCCGCCTGCGCGCGCAGTTCGCCGATGCGACCGCGCTCAACGTGGCGGCGCAGGCGCTGCTGCGCGACTGGGGCGCGCGCAACAACGCGCCGCTGCGCCCCGACGGCCGCCTGCTCGACCAGTACCGGATCGACTGGTTCAAGGAAATGAACCGCGCCCTGCGCGACCGCCTCGACGACGAGGCGCTGTACGCGCGGTTGTGCGCCAACGTCGCCCGCATGCGCTGGCTGGCCGCGGAACTCCTCGCCCGCGCGCGCGCCGCGCACCCCGGTATCGACCCGCACGGGCTCGACGCACTGCTCGCCGGCGACACCGTGGCCACGTCGCTGTCGGCCGCCTGGTACGGCGAGCCGGCCGCCGAGGCCGAACCCGCCTGAGCACCGCTGCCGCGGGAGCGCGCGCGCCGTGGGCTACGGCGCGGCCGGCGGCTCCTCGCCGGGCTCGACGTAGATGGCGATGGCGCGGGCGTGCTTCTGCGCCGGGCTGATGTCGACGCCGACGCCGCCCCCGATCGCGGTGTGCCCGCCGAAGTGGCCGCCGCCGATGCCGACGCCCACGCCGCCGCCACTGCGGGCATTGCCTTGTTCCTGCAGCAGCACGCCATTGGCGCCGAGGTCCGCGGCGGCCTTGCGCAGGTGGTCGAGCACGGCGTTCATCTTGTTCTGCTCGCCGTAGGTGAACGACCCGCTCTGCGTCTCCAGCAGCGCGATCTCGTGGTAGCGCGGCGGCGGCTGGCTGTAGACGCGGACCTGTTCCGGCGCGATCGGCGCGCGTGCGTGGCCGAGCATGACCTTCGAGGTGCTGGCGCAGCCGGCGAGCAGGAGGACGGCGGCGGCGAGGGCGAGGCGCGTGTTCATGGCGGCGGCTCTGCTGGGGTTGGCACGAGGATACGCGCGACCGCGGCGGCGCCCCGTGGATTTGCTTGAACGCTTGCCGAACGCCGCCTCAGCTCATCCCGCCGTCGATGCCGATCACCTGGCCGTTGATGTAGCCGGCCGCGTCCGAGCACAGGAAGGCGACCAGCGCGGCGACCTCCTCCGGCGTTCCGGCGCGCGCGGCCGGCACCAGTTGCTTCACCTGCTCGGGCGGAAACGCGGCCTCGGCCATGCGCCCCTGGATGACGCCGGGCGCGACCACGTTCGCGGTGATCCCGCGCGAGGCCATCTCGCGCGCCAGCGACTTGGTCGCCCCGTGCAGCGCGGCCTTGGCCGCGGCGTAGTTGGCCTGGCCGCGGTTGCCGAGCACCGCCGCCACGCTGGACACGCTGACGACGCGGCCCCAGCGGGTGCGCGCCATCGGCAGCAGCAGCGGCTGGGTGACGTGGAAGAAGCCGTGCAGCGACACGTCGACCACGCGCTTCCACTGCGCCTCGCCCATGCCGGCGAGCGGTGCGTCGTCGTGGATGCCGGCGTTGTTGACCACCGCCTGGACCGGACCGTCGGCCAGCAGCGCCTCCACCGCCGCACGGGTGGCCGCCCCATCGGTGACGTCGAAGGCCACCGCCTGCGCGCTGTCGCCGGCGTGGTGGATCGCGTCCACCACCGCCTGCGCGCGGTCGGGGTTGCCGTGGGCGTGCACGATGACGTGGAAGCCGGCGCCGGCGAGCGCGCGGCAGATCGCGCCGCCGATGTCGCCGCTGCCGCCGGTGACGAGGGCGCGGCGCGCAGCGCCGGTGGCGGTCACGGCGCGGTTCCCTGCAGCGACCGCGGATCGGACCCGCGCGCCGCGAACACCGCCTGCGCACGCTGCAGCAGGCGCCCGAACGCGTCGCGGTAGGGCGGCTGCCGGGCCGCATCCATGTGGCCGGCGCCTTCGACCACCAGCAGTTCCTTCGCCGGCGTCGCCGCCGCCGCGTACAGCGCCCGCGACATCGGCGGGCGCGTGGTCTCGTCGCGGCTGCCGACGACGACCAGCAGCGGCTCGTCCAGCGTCGCCATCACCGCCGCGTTGCCGCGGCCGCGCAGCGCAGGCGCGACGTCGACCCGGCGCAGCAGCAGCGAATGGTCGACGAAGCCCTGCACCCACTCCGCCGCGGTGGTCGCCGAGGACTCCAACACCAGGCCGTCGAGGTGGCGCGTGCGCGCGACGTCGCCGGCGATGAAGCTGCCCAGCGAATGCCCGTGCACGAGCAGCGGACGGCCGGCGAGTTCCGGCCGCGCGCGCATCGCGTCGTACAGCACCGTGCCGTCGGCGAGCAGCGCGTCGATGGTGGCGTGGCCGGTGCTGGCGCCGTAGCCGCGGTGGTCGAAGGCGACCACGTCGACGGGCAGGTCGCGGTAGCTGCCCAGCACATAGGGGTAATGGTGGGCCAGCACGAATCCGTTGCCGCCGAAATACAGCACCGTCGCGACCGCGCCCGGCCGGTGGAACCACGCGCCGCGCAGCTGCACGCCGGGCGCCGGCGTGACCAGCAGCGGCTCGATCGTCCATTGGCCGTCGGCGGAACGGCCGGCCGGCAGCGCTTCGCCGGCGCGCGGAATGACCAGGTTCTCCTCGCCCAAGTGCGCCACGCAGGCGGTGAGCGAACACAGCAGCAGGGCCAGTGCAATCCTTCGCATCGAACGGTTCTCCTCGTGGGTCATCCAGGGGGTGGCGGCGGTGCGCCCGGCACGACCACCGCCGCGCGGCCTTCGGCGAGCAGGCTGCCGGCGTGGGTGATGCGGAACGCATATTGCTGGCCGGCGGGGCCGACTACCAGCGCCTGCGCCTCGCCGTCGAGCGGGCCGGGCAGGTCGTCGATGCGCGCCACGTGCAGGGCGACGCCGCGCAGCGCGACCAGCAGGCCGGGGGCGGCGCGGCCGCCGGCGGCGCGCGCCAGCAGCCCGCCGTGCACGGCCATCGCCTGCGCGCCGTATTCGCACAGGTGCAGCGCGTGCAGGCGGTCGCCGCGGCGCAGCGGATGCGCCGGGTCGCGGTGGGTGTGGGCGCGCAGGCGGATGGAACCCGCGTCCCACGCCAGCACCTCGTCCCACAGGCACATCGCCCCCTGGTGCGGGACCAGCGCGAGGATGGCGTCGCGGCCGGTCATGCGGGCGCCCGCGCGGCCGGCTCGCGCGCGACCAGCAGCGCGAGCACGAAGTTGGCCAGCACGCCGACCGCGACCGTGCTGCCGATCGCGCGCAGCACCGGAATGCTCGACAGCGCGAGCAGCGAGAACACCAGCAGCGTGGTGATGCTGCACACGATCACCGCGTGCAGCGTGCGCAGCTGCTCGGCGTAGTCGTCGCCGGCGTGCTCGAAGAACAGCGCGTAGTCCAGGCCCAGCCCGGCGGCGAGGATCAGCGCGACCAGGTGGAACAGGGTCAGCTCGACGCCGCAGCCGCGCAGCACGGCGAGGATCAGCAGCGTGGTCAACGCCATCGGCGCCAGCACGCGCAGCACCCGCCGCGGCGAGCGCAACGCCACCCACACGGTGGCGACCAGCAGCAGCGCGGCGATCGCGAGCGCGAACAGCACCCGCTCGCGGTAGGCGCCGACCAGCGATTCGGAGGCGTCCTTGAGGTCGAGCAGGCGCGCGCCGTGCGCGCGGGCGACGCGCGCGACCGCGGCGGCGTCGGCGATCCCGCTGAGCGAGACCAGCGCGGTCGCGTGGTCGCCGCGCGCCAGCAGCAGGCCGCCGATGCGGGTGGCCAGCGGCGTGCCGTCGAGGTCGCGCGCGGCCAGTGGCGGCGCCCGTTTCGCGGCGGCCACGTCGGCGAGGAAGGGCGCGAACGCATCG
>JBQCFN010000138.1:0-27445 GCA_051959035.1 Lysobacteraceae bacterium
CGTTTCGCCGAGCGCGAGGAAGTTGCACACCGCGAACGCGTCGGTCCACAGGTAGCGGCGCGCGGGCGCATTGCCGGCCACGCCGGTGCGCTCCGCGAACGCGCGCATCAGCGCGCCTGCCATCGCCCGTTCGTCGTGCCGTTCCACCCTGCGCTCCGACCGCGACCCGCCGCCCATGATGGCGGGGTGTCGCGCAGCGGGCGTGAATGCAGCGCCGCCGCGCGCGCCTGCGTGCTAGCGTCGCGCGTCTTCCCGCCGAGCGCCCGCATGCCTCCGCAGCCGATCGCCCGCCTGCTCGCCGCCTGCCTGCTGCTGGCCCTGCCGCTGGCGGGCTGTGCGCGCAAGCCGCCCGCAACGCCGGCCGCCGACGCGCCGCAGAGCCCGGCCGCGGCGCGCATCGCCGCCGATGTGCGGGCGTTGTCCGCCGACGCCATGCAGGGCCGCCTGACCGGCAGCGCCGGCTACGACCGCGCCGCGCGGCTGGTCGCCGGCCGCTTCCGCGCGCTCGGCCTGCAGCCGGCGGGCGACGCCGGCAGCTGGTTCCAGCGCGTGCCGCTGCTCGCCTCCACCCGCCTCGCCGACGGCGCGCGGCTGGTGGTCGTGCGCCGCGACCGCGAGATCCCGCTGCGCGTGCGCGACCAGTTCCTGCCGATGCCGGGGTTCGCCGGCGCGGCCGCCGAGGTGCGGGCACCGGCGGTGTTCGTCGGCCAGGGCGTGGAGGCGCCGGACCTCGGCCATGACGATTTCGCCGGCCTCGACCTGCACGGCCGCATCGCGGTGCTGTTCGGCGGGGCGCCGGCGCGCTTCGAGGCCGATCGCCGCGCGTTCCACGCATCGCTGCGCGAAAAGCTGCGCGCGCTCGCCGCCCACGGCGCGGTCGGCGCGGTGTTCGTCGACACGCCGGCGCAGGAGGCCGCCGCGCCGTGGGCGTTGGCGGCCGCGGCGTTCGACCGCCCCGACATGCGCCTGCGCGGCGCCGACGGCCGCGCGCTCGACGACGTGCCGCAGCTGCGGGTCGTGGCCCGGGTCAGCTTCGCCGCCGCCGACCTGGTCTTCGACGGCAGCGGCCACACCGCGGCCGGGCTCGCGCAGGCGGTGGAGCAGGACCGCCAGCACGGTTTCGCGCTGCCGGTCACGCTCGACCTGGCGGCGCGCAGCCGCATCACCGAGCTGGACGGCCGCAACGTGCTCGCGCGGCTGCCCGGCGGCGATGCCGCGCTCGCCACCCAGCAGGTGCTGTACAGCGCGCACCTGGACCACCTCGGCGTCGCCACCGCGGGCGACGGCGATCGCGTCTTCCACGGCGCGCTCGACAACGCGCTCGGCGTGGCGATCGTGCTCGAGGCGGCGCGCACGCTGCGCACGCAGCCGGCGGCGCGACGTCCGCTGCTGTTCGCGGCGCTCACCGGCGAGGAGCAGGGCCTGCTCGGCGCGCAATGGCTGGCGCTGCATCCGCCCGGCAGGCTCGCCGCCGACCTCAACCTCGACATGCCGATGCTGCTCGCGCCCAGCCGCGATGCGGTGGCGATCGGCAGTGGCCACAGCGACCTGGGCGCCGCCGCCATTCGCGCCGGCGCCGCGCTGGGCGTGCCGCTGTCGCCCGACCCGTTCCCGGAGGAGGCGGTGTTCGTGCGCAGCGACCAGTACGCGTTCGTGCGCGCCGGCGTGCCGGCGCTGATGCTCGACGGCGGCGTGGTGCCGGCCGCGTCCAGCGCGGGCAGGCAGGCCGACGCGACCACGCTGCCGCTGCTCGCGCAACGCGCGTTCCTGCGTGGGTGCTACCACCGGCCCTGCGACGACGCGCGCCAGCCGATCCACTACGAGGACGCGGCGCGGCTGGCGCGGCTGGCGGCACGGCTCGGGCAGGAGATCGCCGATGCGCCGGCGCCGCCGCGCTGGAACGCGGGCGACTTCTTCGGCGCGAGGTTCGGGCCGCCGGCGCCCTAGCGCATCGGCGAGAGCCGCGCGCCCAGCCCATGGACCCGGCAAGCGCCGCGCGCCCGGGACTGGTGCGCTTTCCTGGCACCCCGGGTGCGCCTCCGGCTTGCCCGCGCTACCCGCGCGGCAGCGGCAGCCCGCGGAACGCCTTCACCGTGCGCAGGACGAAGCTCGAGTTGACGTCCGCCACCCCGGCCTGGCCGAGCAGGCGGTCGAGCAGGAAGCGCGAGAAGTGCTCGAGGTCGCGCACCACCACGTGCAGCAGGTAGTCCATGTCGCCGGTCAGCGCATGGCAGGCGACCACCTCGTCCCAGGCGTCGACCGCGGCGCTGAAGGCCGCGATCGCCGCCGCGTCGTGGTGCGCGAGCTGGACCCGCACGAAAGCGGTCAGGTCCAGGCCGAGCCGGGCCGGATCGACCTCGGCGCGGTAGCCCGCGATCACCCCCTCGCGCTCCAGCCGCTGCACCCGGCGCAGGCAGGCCGAGGGCGACAGGTGCACCCGCTCGGCCAGCTCGGCGTTGGTCAGGCGGCCGGCGCGCTGCAGCTCGGCGAGCAGCAGGAGGTCGGTGCGGTCCAGTTCGGCGGCATTCTTCACGGCGGTTTTCCCGTTTGGCGCAACAATCGTGCGCCAGATCGGCAGCATGGCGCAACGACGCAAGCCCCTTGCGCGGCCGAGCCGCTACAGTCGAAGGACTCCCGGAGGCCCGCCATGAACGCCGTCACCGCCCCGCCGCGCCGCGTCGAGAACCTGCACACCGACAAGGGCAAGGTCCCGGTCTACGCCACCGGCATCGTCGGCCAGCCGTGGGACGCCTACGGCGCCGACGACCACGCCACCTGGGCCACCCTGTACGCGCGCCAGCGCGAGGTCCTGCGCGGGCGCGCCTGCGACGAGTTCCTGCAGGCGCAGGACGCGATGGGCATGACGCCCGACCGCATCCCGAAGTTCGCCGACCTCAACGAGGTCCTGCAGGCCGCCACCGGCTGGACCCTGGTCGGCGTGGAAGGCCTGCTGCCCGAGCTCGACTTCTTCGACCACCTCGCCAACCGCCGCTTCCCGGTGACCTGGTGGATCCGCCGCCCGGACCAGATCGACTACATCGAGGAGCCCGACCTCTTCCACGACCTGTTCGGCCACGTGCCGCTGCTGATGAACCCGGTGTTCGCCGACTACATGCAGGCGTATGGCCGGGGCGGGGTCAAGGCGCACGGGATCGGCCCGGAAGCGCTGCAGCAGCTCACCCGCCTGTACTGGTACACGGTCGAGTTCGGCCTGATCCGGCAGGCCGACGGCCTGCGCATCTACGGCAGCGGCATCGTCTCGTCCAGGGGCGAATCGATCCATTGCCTGGACAGCGCGGCGCCGAACCGGATCGGCTTCGACCTCGAGCGGATCATGCGCACCCGCTACCGCATCGACACCTTCCAGAAGACCTACTTCGTCATCGACAGCTTCGAGCAGCTGATGGACGCGACGCGGCCCGACTTCACCCCGATCTACGCGCGCCTGGCGGACCAGCCGACCTGGCCCGCGGGCAGCGTGCTGGACGGCGACCGGGTCTACCAGCGCGGCAGCGGCGAGGGCTGGGCGAGCGACGGGGACGTCTAGCAGGGCCAGCGCGCCCGCGACGCATCGCTCGCGCCCGGCTGGGCGACAATAGGCGACCTTCCCGCCGCAGTCGCCCGCCCATGAGCCCCAGCACCAGCGTCTCCCTCACCCGCTTCCTGATCGAGGAGGAGCGCGCCGGCCACCTCAATGCCGAGCTGCGGCTGCTGATCGAGGTGGTCGCGCGGGCCTGCAAGAGCATTTCGACCGCGGTCGGCAAGGGCGCGCTCGGCGGCGTGCTGGGCGACGCCGGCACGCCGGGCGCGGCCAGCATCAACGTGCAGGGCGAGGCGCAGAAGAAGCTCGACGTGCTGTCGAACGAGATCCTGCTCGAGGCCAACGCATGGGGCGGCCACCTGGCCGGGCTGGCCTCGGAGGAGATGGACCATTCCCAGCCGATCCCCGACGTGTACCCGCGCGGCAACTACCTGCTGTTGTTCGATCCGCTCGACGGCTCGTCCAACATCGACGTCAACATCTCGGTCGGCACGATCTTCTCCGTGCTGCGCTGCCCGGAGGACGTGACCACGCCGGCGGACGCCGACTTCCTGCAGCCGGGCACCGCGCAGGTGGCCGCCGGCTACTGCACCTACGGGCCCAGCACCATGCTGGTGCTCACGGTCGGCCACGGCACCCACGCGTTCACCCTCGACCGCGAGGTCGGCAGTTTCGTGCTGACCACGCGCGGCATGCGCATTCCGGAGGAGACGAAGGAATTCGCGGTCAACATGTCCAACCAGCGCTTCTGGGAAGCGCCGATGCAGGCCTATGTCGGCGACCTGCTGCGCGGCAAGGAAGGCCCGCGCGGCAAGGACTTCAACATGCGCTGGGTCGCCTCGATGGTGGCCGACGTGCACCGCATCCTCACCCGCGGCGGCATCTTCAGCTATCCGCTGGACAGCAAGTGCGCGCCCAAGGGCGGCAAGCTGCGGCTGATGTACGAGGCCAACCCGATGAGCTTCCTGGTCGAGCAGGCCGGCGGCGCCGCGAGCACCGGGCGGCAACGGATGCTCGAAGTGCAGCCGACCGGCCTGCACCAGCGGGTGCCGGTGTTCCTCGGCTCGAAGCAGGAAGTCGAGGTGGCGGTGCGCTACCACGCCGAGCACGACGCGCGCGCCGCGCGGCCCGCGCTGGCCTGACAGCCGCCGTCGCCCGGCAGGCGCAGCACCCGGGGCGGCGGGGGGCGGTCCTGGTCCCAGCCGGATGCGCGCTCGCACCCGGGGCGCGTCAGGCTCCCGGTTCGCGCGGGTGGTTCAGCACCAGCCAGTACAGGCCGACCTGCTGCACCGCCCACACGAAGCGCTCGAAGTCCACCGGCTTCTGGATGTAGCTGTTCACGCCCAGCGCATAGCTCGCCTCGACGTCGAACGGCTCGGTGCTGGTGGTCAGCACCACCACCGGCAGGCTGCGCGTCTTCTCGTTGGCGCGGATCGCCTGCAGCACCTCGCGGCCGTCGACCTTGGGCAGGTTGAGGTCGAGCAGCACGATCGACGGCAGCTCGTCGGGGTTGCGGCCGGCGTGCGCGCCGCGCGCGAACAGGTAGTCGAGCGCCTCGGCGCCGTCGTTCACCACCACCAGGTTGTTGGCGACCTTGGCCTCGCGGAAGGCGATCCGGGTCAGCTCGACGTCGTCGGGGTTGTCTTCGACGAGCAGGATTTCCTTGTCCATCATGGGCTGCTGTCTCCTGCGTCGGGGGCGGGCAGGTCGAGGTGGAAGGTGGCGCCGGCGCCGGGTTGCGATTCGGCGTGGAGATGGCCGCCGTGGCGGGCGGCGATGCGCTGCGCGAGCGCGAGGCCGATGCCGTGCCCGCCGCCCTCGCCGGGGCCATGCAGGCGCTGGAACGGCGCGAACAGCTTGTCAGCATAGCGCATGTCGAACCCCACCCCTTCGTCGCGCACGTCCACCCGCAGGCGGTCGCCGGCGCGGCCGCCGTGCACGCGGATGCGCACCCGGCCGGTCGGCAGGGAGAACTTCCAGGCGTTGTCCAGCAGGGCCCCGAGCAGCTGCCGCAGCAGGCGCTCGTCGCCGTGGGCGAGCAGGCCCGGGGCCACCTCGAGCTCGGCGGGCGGGGCCGGGTCGGCCTCCTGCAGCTCGGCCAGCCGCCATTCGGCGAGCAGGCTGAGGTCGACCGTGGCCGGGGCCAGCTCGGCGCGGGTCGCGCGGGACAGGTCGAGCAGGGCGTCGATCAGGCTGCCGGCGCGCGCCGAGGCGTCGCGCACCCGTTCCAGGTAGCCGCGCGCGGTGTCGTCCAGGCCCCCGTGGCGGGCGAGCAGGGCGACGAAGCTGTCGATGCTGCGCAGCGGCGCGCGCAGGTCGTGGGAGATGCCATGGGCGAAGATCGCCTGCTCCTGCCGCAGCGCCTCGATGGTGGCGCGGGCCTCGGCGAGTTCGTGCTGGAGCGCCTCGGGGGACGGGCGGGGGGAGTCGGGCATCGGGGGTGCCGGCGGGGTTCGCATTCAGTATGCGTGAACGCCCCGTGCAGGGCGGGTATACGGCACCTAAACAGGGATGCCGCAGAATGCGCCGGCCTTCCCCGCGAGCCGCCCATGGCCCTGTCGCAAGTCCTGTTCATGCTCATCCTCGCCGGCGGGCTGTACCTGTTCGTCAGCGAACGCCTGCGGGTGGACGTCACCGCCATGCTGGTGCTGATGGCGCTGGTGCTGACCCACGTGCTGAAGCCGGCGCAGGCGCTGTCGGGCTTCGCCAGCGAGCCGGCGATCATCGTCGCGGCGGTGTTCGTCATTTCTGGCGGGCTCGCGGCGACCGGCGTCACTGAGCGCCTCGGCCTGTGGATCGGCCGCATGGCCGGGCGCAGCGAGGCGCGCGCGGTGGCGGTGGTGATGCCGGCGGTGGCCGCGCTGTCGGCCTTCACCCACCACGTGATGGTGACCGCGATGATGCTGCCGCTGCTGCTGCGGCACGCGCGCGAGGCGAAGCTGCCGGCGTCGCGGCTGCTGATGCCGATGTCGCTGGCCGCCTCGATCGGCACCACCCTGACCCTGGTCAGCGCGCCGGCCTTCCTGCTCGCCAGCAACCTGATCGAGCGCAGCGGCGGCGAACCGCTGGGGATCTTCTCGATCACGCCGATCGGGTTGGCGCTGGTCGCGGTGGGCATGGTGTACATGCAGTTCGCGCGCTGGCTGTTGCCGCGGCGCAGCGGCGCGCACGCCGACGATGCCTACCTGCGCCTGGACCGCTACCGCACCGAGCTGCGGGTGCCGGAGGGCTCGCGCTGGAGCACCCGGCCGCTGGCCGAGCTGCAGAAGGCGCTCGGCGACCGCTTCCGCCTGCACGGCTGGCTGCGCGGTGGCAAGCGCCGCGACGACCTCGGTCCGGCCAGCCCGCTGCTGGTCGGCGACGTGCTGCTGGTGGAAGCCGCCGCCGACGAGCTGATGTCGCTGCACGACGATCCCGAGCTCGACCTCGACGCGATCGCCCGCTTCGGCGACCGCATCAACGGCGACGGCCATCCGCAACTGGTGCAGGCGGTGGTGGCGCCGGGTTCCGAGTTCATCGGGCGCTCGGTGCGCGGGCTGGATTTTTCCCGGCGCTTCCAGGCGGTGATCGTCGGCCTGTGGCGGCGCGGCGAGGGCATCGGAGAGCGGCTGGCCGACACCCGCCTGCGCGAGGGCGACCTGCTGGTGCTGTGGGGCCGGCCGTCGACCTTCTCCGACCTCGCCGCCCACCACGGCTTCCTGATGCTGGTGCCCTTCGCCGGCGAGGCGCGCCGGCGCCTGCGCGCGCCGCTCGCGCTGGTGATCCTGGGCGCGACGGTGCTCGCCGCCGCCAGCAACTGGCTGCCGGCGCCGCTCGCGTTCCTGTTCGGCGCGGTGGTGATGGTGGCCACCCGCTGCGTCAGCGTCGAGCAGGCCTACCGCAACATCGACGTGCGCATCTTCGTGATGATCGCCGGCGTGATCCCGCTCGGCATCGCGATGGAGCAGACCGGCACCGCCAGGCTGCTGGCGGGCTGGCTGCTGCACGTGGTCGCGCACTGGCCGGCGCTGGCGGTGCTGGTGGTGATGTTCTCGGCGGCCGCGCTGCTGACCCAGATCCTGTCCGACGCGGCGACCACGGTGCTGCTGGGCCCGATCGCGGTGTCGCTGGCGCAGTCGCTGCACCTGTCGCCGACCCCGTTCGTGGTGTGCACCGCGCTCGGCGCGGTGGTCGCCTTCCTCACCCCGATCGGCCACCACGGCAACCTGCTGATCCTCGGCCCCGGGCAATACCGCTTCGGCGATTTCCTGCGCGTGGGCCTGCCGTTGACCGCGCTGATCGCGGTGGTCAGCGCGTGGATGGCGCGCTGGCTGTGGCTGGGCGGGCCGCTGTGGCCGGCATTCGTGTCCTGAGCGGCGCCTGCGCGGCTTTTCGCACCAGCGGCTCATGGCCGCGAGCGCTTGCGAAGACGGAAACCCGCAAAAAAGAGCTCGCGCCTGTGAAGCGCTCCTGCAGGTGGCCGGAACAACCCGCTGCAGCGATGGCGCAGCTCTTCGTAGGAGCGGCTTTCAGCCGCGAGCTCTTGCGGCGGACCGTGACCCGCAAAACAGCTCGCGCCTGTGAAGCGCTCCTGCAGGGGCGCTAGAACAGCTCGCCTTGCGGCGACGGCTTGCGCGGGGCGACGAACTTGGTCGTGTCCAGCGGCGGCTGGCGGCCGAAGCCCAGCCGCGCGTGCGCCCTGGCGAAGCGTCGTGCCAGCAGCTGCGCGAACGGTCCCTCGCCGCGCGAGCGCACGCCGAAGCGGCTGTCGTAGTCCTTGCCGCCGCGCATCTGCCGGACCAGGCTCATCACGTGGGCGGCGCGTCCGGGATAGTGCAGCTGCAGCCATTCGCGCCACACCTCCTTGAGCTCGTGCGGCAGCCGCAGCAGCACGTAGCCGGCGCTGCGCGCGCCGTGGTCGCGCGCGGCCTCGAGGATGCGCTCGAGCTCGTGGTCGGTCAGCGCCGGCACCACCGGCGCCACCATCACCCCGACCGGCACGCCCGCGTCGGCCAGCGCGCGCATTGCCCGCAGCTTGCCGTGCGGCGCGGTGGCGCGCGGCTCCATCCGCGCGGCGAGGCGGTTGTCCAGCGTGGTGATGGAGAAATGCACGCTCACCAGGCCTTCGCGCGCCATCGGCGCGAGCAGGTCGAGGTCGCGCTCGATCAGCGCGCTCTTGGTGACGAAGCTGACCGGGTGCCTGGTTTCCGCCAGCACCTCGAGCGCGGCGCGGGTGATGCGGTAGCGCCGCTCGATCGGCTGGTAGCCGTCGGTGTTGATGCCGAGTGCGATCGGCGAGGGCACGTAGCCGGGTTTCGCCAGCTCCTCGCGCAGCCGCTCCGCCACGTTGGTCTTGGCGTACAGCTTCGTCTCGAAGTCGAGTCCCGGCGACAGGTCGAGGTAGGCGTGCGACGGCCGCGCGAAGCAGTACACGCAGCCGTGCTCGCAGCCGCGGTAGGGATTGACCGACTGGTCGAAGCCGACGTCGGGCGAGGCGTTGCGGCTGATCACCGAGCGCGCGCGCTCCTCGGTGACGGTGGTCGCCAGCGCCGGCGCGCGCGGCTCGCCCTCCTCGTCGAACGCGTCCGCGTACACCGAGCCCCAGCCATCGTCCTCGCCGCGCGCGATGCGTTGCTCGAAACGGCCGGTGACGAAGGACGCCGCGCCGCGCCCCTTCAGCGGCGCGCGCGCGGTGCGCGCGTCCTGCCCGGCCTCGGGCGGTTCCGGCCAGTCGTGGAGTGCATCTTCCATCGCGCCAGCCTACGCTGGCAGGGTCGCAGGCCCCGCGACAGGTTGCTGAACCCTTCATGCTGGACGCCCTGCACGGCCTCGCGCAGCACCTGGCCCACCTGCCCCACCTGCGCCTGGCCATGACCCTGGTGTGGGTCGCCTACCTGCTGCTGCTCGGCGGCTGGATCGTGCTGCAGAAGCGCGCGCCGGTGGCCACGCTGAGCTGGCTGCTCGGCCTGGCCGCGCTGCCGGTGGTGGGCTTCGTCGTCTACTACGTGTTCGGCCCGCAGCGCATCAAGCGCCAGCGCCTGCGCCGCGCGCGCAACCGCGTCGCCCTGCCCGCCGGCGACGAGCGCGGGCTCCCCGGCGACCAGGCCGAGCTCGCGCGCCTCGCCCAGGCCACCACCGGGCTGCCGGCCAGCACCGCGCGCGAGGTGCGCCTGCTGGTCGACGGCGCTGCCACCTACGCCGCGCTGCTGGAGGCGATCGCCCAGGCGCGCCATCACGTCCACCTCGAGTACTACATCTTCGCGCCCGACCGCACCGGCACCGCGATCCGCGACGCACTGGTCGAACGCGCGCGCGCCGGCGTCGCGGTGCGCCTGCTGCTCGACGCGGTCGGCTCCTCCGGTGGCCCGCGCCGCTTCTTCGACCCGTTGCTCGCCGCCGGCGGCGAACTTGCCTGGTTCCACCCGATGCGCCTGGGCCGCTTCTGGCAGCGGCCGTGGGTGAACCTGCGCTCGCACCGCAAGATCGTCGTGGTCGACGGCGCGGTGGCGTTCACCGGCGGGATCAACGTCACCGACGATGAAAACGAGGCGCTGCGCGCCGACGCCTACCGCGACCTGCACCTGCGCCTGACCGGCGACATCGTGCGCTCGCTGCAGCTGGTGTTCGTCGAGGACTGGGCCTATGCCACCGGCACCCGCGCGTTCCTGTCCTCGGTGGTCGCCGGGATGCCGCCGCCGGCGCCCGGCCCGGTGCGGGTGCAGGCGCTCGCGTCGGGGCCGGACTCGGCGTGGGAGGCGATCCACCGCCTGCACGTCGCCGCCATCCACGGCGCACGCCGGCGGGTGTGGCTGGTCACGCCGTACTTCGTGCCCAGCGAAGCCGCGCTGCTGGCGTTGACCTCGGCCGCGCTGGCCGGCCTGGACGTGCGCCTGCTGGTGCCGCGGCGCAGCGATTCGCGCTTCGTCACCCTGGCCGCGCGTTCCTATTTCGACGACCTGCTCGCCGCCGGGGTGAAGGTCTACCAGTACGGCCCGCGCATGCTCCACACCAAGGCGCTGCTGGTCGACGATGCGCTGGCGATCATCGGCAGCGCCAACTTCGACCACCGCAGCTTCAGCCTCAACTTCGAGGTGTCGATGCTGTTCGACGACGCCGGCGTGGCCGGCGAGCTGGCGCAGCGGATCGGGCACGAGTTCGCGCACGCGCCGCGCGTGCACGAAGGCCGCCCGCGCCCGCTCTGGCGCGAACGCCTGCCGGAGGCCCTGGCGCGGCTGCTGGCGCCGCTGCTGTGAGCGGCCGGTCGCGCGGAGGTTGCCCGGCAAGCGCACCCGGGTGAGTCGGCGAATCGACCCGCACGCGGCAGGGCCTGCGCCGGCGCGCATCCGGGGACGCGCCGCTTGCCCGGGCCGCGCGCCCACGGCCGTTGGCGCGTGCCCGGCGCTGCCGCGCACGCCGCGCTTGGCGCTAGACTCGCGCCAGCACGAGGAGCCGTCGCCATGATGCCGTGGATCTACCTGTTGCTGTCCGCCGTCGCGTTCGTGATCGGATTCAGGACCAGCTCGACCCTGCTGATGGTGGTCATGCTGCTGCTCGCGCTCGGCCTGCTGTGCGCGTTCGCGCTCGGCCTGCTGGCGCAGCGCATCGGCAGCCGCAGCCGCGACGAATCGGCCATGCTCGACCCGGCCGAGCTGCGCCGCCTGCGCGAACAGGCCGAGGCGCGCCGCGCCGCCGCCGCGGGCGAAGGTCCGGCCCGTGCCGACGCGGGCCGCCCGCTCGAACCGCCGGCGCCGTGACCGTCCTCAGCGTCAACGTCAACAAGATCGCGGTGCTGCGCAATGCGCGCGGCGGCCACGCGCCCGACGTGGTGCGCGCCGCGCGCGCGTGCCTGGACGCCGGCGCGCACGGCATCACCGTGCATCCGCGTCCGGACGCACGCCACATCCGCGCCGACGACGTGCTCGCGCTGGCCGCGCTGTGCCGCGAGTACGCGGTGGAGTTCAACCTCGAGGGCAATCCGTTCGCGCCGCCGCGCGCCGGCTATCCCGGCTTCCACGCGCTGTGCGAGCAGGCGCGGCCGGCGCAGGCGACGCTGGTGCCCGACGGCGATGCCCAGCTGACCTCCGACCATGGCTTCGATTTCGCCCGCGACGGCGAACGGCTCGTCCCCCACGTCGCCGCGCTGAAGGCGCTCGGCTGCCGGGTGAGCCTGTTCGTGGATGCGCTCGCCGGCGACGGCGACGCCGACCTGTCGGCCGCCGCGGCGACCGGCGCGGACCGCGTCGAGCTCTACACCGGCCCGTTCGCCGATGCCTTCGCCGCGGGCGACGCCGGCGCCGCGCTCGCCGCCTGCGCGCGCACCGCGCGCGGCGCGCAGGCCGCGGGACTGGGCGTCAATGCCGGCCACGACCTCAGCCAGGCCAACCTCGCCGCCTTCCTCGCCGGCGTGCCGGGCGTGCAGGAAGTCTCGATCGGCCACGCGCTCATCGACGAGGCGCTGTACGCCGGGCTCGACGCCACCGTGCGCGCCTACCTCGCGATCCTCGCGCGCGCCTGACCACCGCCGGCGGCGTCGCTACTCGGCGTCTTCGGTGTCCGCGGCGACCGCGACCTGGCGCCCGATGGCGACGGCCACGGCCTGCGCGCGCGCGGCCTGCGCCTGCGCGCCCTGCGGCCGCGCGGGAGCGACCACGCCCGCCACGGCGATCAGCAGCAGCACCGGCAGCACGAACAGGCCGCGCAGCAGTTGGGTGTGCAGGGACATCGGACACCTCCTCATCGGTGTCGTCTGGATGCGGTTTTCCTAGCAGGCGGCGTGCCAATCCCAGGTGGCTGATTCCGCTTGCCACCGCGCGCCGCGCCGGTGTCCGCGGACGTCCGCGCGGGCGGGCGCGATCACCTGCGCGGGAGCGGCCCGCGGCAGCGCGCTGCTATCAGTCCATCGCCTCGCCCTGCCAGTTGAGGAAGCGCCCGCTGTCCTCCGGCCGCAGGCCGTCGATCACCCGCAGCAGCCCGGCGACCGAATCGCGCGGCGCCACCGGTGCCTTGTCGCCGCCCATGTCGGTGTGCACCCAGCCCGGGCACAGCGCGACCACCGCGATCGCGCGCGGCGCCAGCGCCTTCGCCAGCAGGACTGTCGCCATGTTCTGCGCCGCCTTGCTGATGCAGTAGCTCGGCGCGCGGAACTCGCTGCGGGTGGCGAGCGAGGACATCATGCTCGACAGGTTGGCGACGCGGCCGCCGTCGCGCAGCCGCGGCGCCAGCGCCGGCGCGAGCAGGAACGGGCCGATCGCGTTGGTGCGCAGGCTGTCCTCCAGCACCGCTTCGGCGACGTGGCCCCAGCGCTCGCCCGAATGCAGCACGCCGGCGTTGTTGACGAGCAGGTCCAGCGGTGCGTCGCCGAGCACCAGCGGCAGTTCCTGCGCCAGCTCGTGCCGCGACTTGTCGCTGGCGACGTCCAGCGGCAGCACGTGCAGGCGGCCGGGGTGCTCGCCGGCGAGCGCATTGAGCGCGGTGGCGCGGCCGGGGTGGCGGGCGGTGGCGATGACGTGGTCGCCGCGGGCCAGCAGCTGGCGGGCGAATTCGAGGCCGAGGCCGCGGTTGGCGCCGGTGACCAGGCAATGGCGGGTGTCCATGCCGCGAGTGTGCCGCATCGCGCGCGGCGGCGCCGTGGGCGGGCCGCGCCGGTGCCCGCGCGCGGGCCGCGGGCGCCGCCACCGATGCTCACCGGGGACTTGTGGCCTAGTGCCCCTCGGGCCCGCGGCCGCTAGGATGCGGGGTTCGTGCCCGTTTCGCACTGGAGTGCCGCATGCGTTTCACCCGTCGCGCCCCCGCCATGCTCCGCCATGGCGCCCTCGCCCTCGCCCTCACCGCCGCGTTCGGCGGCGGCTACGCGCCGTATGCGTGGGCCAAGCCCGCCGGCACCGCCGTCGACATCCCCTACCAGCAGTTCACCCTGCCCAACGGCCTGCGCGTGATCGTGCACGAGGACCACAAGGCGCCGATCGTCGCGGTCAACCTCTGGTACCACGTGGGCAGCAAGGACGAACCCGCCGGCCGCACCGGCTTCGCCCACCTGTTCGAGCACCTGATGTTCAACGGCTCGGAGAACCACAAGGGCGAGTACTTCGAGCCCTTCGAGCTGGCCGGCGCCACCGACATGAACGGCACCACCAACTCCGACCGCACCAACTACTTCGAGAACGTGCCCACCACCGCGCTGGACATGGCGCTGTGGATGGAGTCCGACCGCATGGGCCACCTGCTCGGCGCGATCGACCAGAAGACGCTCGACGAGCAGCGCGGCGTGGTCCAGAACGAGAAGCGCCAGGGCGAGAACCAGCCCTACGGCCAGGTGTGGGAAGAGCTCGGCCGGCAGATGTACCCGGTCGGCCACCCGTACCACCACAGCACGATCGGCTCGATGACCGACCTCAACGCCGCGTCGCTGGAGGACGTCAAGAACTGGTTCCGCACCTGGTATGGCCCCAACAACGCCGTGCTGGTGCTGGCCGGCGACATCGACCTGGCGACCGCGAAGGACAAGGTCGCCAAGTATTTCGGCGACATCCCGGCCACGCCGACGATGGCGCAGCCGAAGGTCGACGTCGCCAAGCACACCGCCTCGACCCGCGAGACGATGACCGACAAGGTGCCGCAGGCGCGCGTCTACCGCGTCTGGAACGTGCCCGAGTACGGCCAGCCCGACCTCGACCGCCTGGCGCTGTTCGCGCAGGTGCTGGGCGGCAGCAAGAGCTCGCGCCTGGACAAGCGGCTGGTGTTCGACGACAAGCTCGCCGACCGCGTGAGCGCCGGCGTGTCCAGCTCGCAGCTGGGCAGCAACTTCTACATCAGCGCCGACGTCAAGCAGGGCGTGGATCCGGCCAAGGTCGAGGCGGCGCTCGCCGACGAGGTGGCCAAGCTGATCGCGCAGGGCCCGACCGCCGCCGAGACCGAGCAGGCGCGCACCGTCATCAAGGCCGGTTTCGTGCGCGGCATCGAGCGCATCGGCGGGTTCGGCGGCAAGGCCGACGCGCTGGCCGAGTGCGCCATCTACACCGGCAATCCGGGCTGCTTCCGCGACAGCCTGAAGACCATCGACGCGGCCACCCCGGCTGCGCTGCAGGCCGCCGGCAAGCAGTGGCTGTCCAGCGGCGACCACACCCTGGTGGTGCTGCCGGGCGAGCGCAAGGAGATCCCGGAGGATCCGGCGGTCAAGCCCGCGCCGATGACCCTGCCGGCGGTGGATCCCAAGTACAAGACCCTGCCGAGCACCGTCGACCGCAGCAAGGGCGTGCCGCAGGTGACGCAGTTCCCCGAGCTGAAGTTCCCCGCGCTGCAGCGCGCGCAGCTGAAGAACGGCACCACCGTGATCCTCGCCGAGCGCCACGACGTGCCGGTGGTGCAGATGAGCTACGAGTTCGGCGGCGGCTACGCGGCCGACGCCGGCCACAAGCTCGGCACCTCCAGTTTCTCGATGGGCATGCTCGACGAGGGCGCCGGCGACCTCGACGCGCTCGCGTTCGGCAACCGCGCCGAATCGCTCGGCGCGGCGGTCGGCGCCGGCGCCTCGCTCGACGGCGGCAACGCCTACCTGTCGGCGCTGAAGGAAAAGCTCGATCCCTCGATCGCGCTGTTCGCCGACATGCTGCGCCGCCCGCGCTTCGACCAGAAGGAGATCGACCGGGTCAAGGCGAGCTGGATCGCCGGCATCGCGCAGGAGAAGGCGCGCCCGAACGGCGCCGCGCTGCGCGTGCTGCCGCCGCTGCTGTACGGCGCCGGCCATCCGTACGCGATCCCGTTCAGCGGCACCGGCACCGAGGCGTCGATCGCCTCGCTGACCCGCGACGAGCTGGTCGCCTACCACGACGCCTGGGTGCGTCCTGAGAAGGCGACCCTGATCGTGGTCGGCGACACCACGCTGAAGGAGATCGTGCCCAAGCTCGACGCCGCGTTCGGCGACTGGCACGGCGCCGGTGACGGCGTCGCGCGCCAGGACGTGCCGATGGCGGCGCGGCCGGCCAAGCCGCGGGTGGTCCTGATCGACCAGCCCGGCGCGATCCAGGCCAACATCTTCGCCGGCGAGCTGGTGCCTTCCACCAAGGATCCGGACGCGGTGAAGTTCGACATCGCCGACGAAGTGCTCGGCGGCGAGTTCTCCTCGCGCCTGAACATGAACCTGCGCGAGGACAAGCACTGGGCCTATGGCGCCTACAGCTTCACCTCCGGCGCGCTCGGCCAGCGGCCGTGGATCGCGTTCGCGCCGGTGCAGATCGACAAGACGGTGGATGCGCTGAAGGAGATGCAGCGCGAGATCAGCGACTACGCCACCGGCGCCAGGCCGGCCACGCCGGCCGAGGTCGACAAGATCAAGGCCACCCAGATCCGCGGCCTGCCGGGCTCGTTCGAGACCGCGCGCGCGGTGCTCGGCACGATCGGCGGCATCGTCCGCTACGACCGCCCGGACGACTACGTCATCCGCCGCATGCACGAGATCGAGGCGATGACCCCGGCGCAGGTGCAGGAAGCGGCGAAGACGATCGACCCGAAGGCGCTCACCTGGGTGGTGGTCGGCGACCTGTCGAAGATCGAGCAGCCGATCCGCGCGCTGAACCTCGGCGACGTCAGCGTGGTCGACGCCAACGGCCAGCCGGTGCCGGCGGCGCAGGCCGGCGCCAAGGCGGACGCGAAGCCGAAGGCGAAGTAAGCGCAGCGCCGGCGGACGCCCGGCGTTCAGCCAACCGAAGCAGGCCGGGCGACAATCCGGCCTGCTTTTTTCTTGCCCGGAGCCTGCATGCGCCGTCTCGCCGTCCCCGCCCTCGTCCTCCTGCTGCCCGCCTGCACCTGGGTGCACATGGCGCCCGGTGCCAGCGCGGTGAAGGTCGTCAGCGCCACGCCCACCGGCTGCGAGCGGCGCGGCGAGGTCGAAGTGTCGGTCAAGGACCGCCTTGGCCCGATCGAGCGCAACCCGCGCAAGGTCCGGGACGAGCTGGAAACCCTCGCCCGCAACGAAGGCCCGGGCCTGGCCGCCGACACCCTGCAGCCGCTCGACGGCCCCGAGGACGGCACCCAGCGCTGGGCCGCCTGGCGCTGCCGCTAGCCGCGTCGGCGTCCCCGGCCCGGCCCGCGCGAGCCCCCCGGCGGTTGCCCCGTCGCCCGGGCAAGCGCAGCGCACCCTCCCGCCAGCGTCCACGGAGCTCCGCGTCGGGGAATGACGGGCACCGTGCCCCGCGGTAGCCGCTGCGGTAGCCCGTAGCCCGCTGGCATGGCCGGGCAGGTGGGCCCCGCCCGCCGCCCCCCGACCGGCCGCCAACCGCCCCCGATCCGTGACCCGTTCCGGTGCCGTACGCCCGCGAAGGGGTTATCCTGTCGCGTTTTCCGCGATTTTCGGACGCCCCCCATGCTGTTCCAGCACGTCGCCATCGCCGGTCTCGCCCATGTGGACGCGCCCCGCAGGCTCACCTCCGACGAGATCCACGCCCGGCTGAAGCCGACCCTGGACCGCCTCGGCATCAAGTCCAACGTGATCGAGGAAGTCGCCGGGGTGCGCGAGCGACGGCTGTGGGACGGCGAGGTCAAGGCCTCCGACGCCGCCACCCTCGCCGGGGTCAAGGCCCTGGCCGACGCCGGCATCGACGCCGACCGCATCGGCCTGCTGGTCAACACCTCGGTCAGCCGCGACTACCTCGAGCCGTCCACCGCCAGCATCGTCGCCGGCAACCTGCACCTGGGCGAGACCTGCCAGAACTTCGACGTCGCCAACGCCTGCCTCGCCTTCCTCAACGGCATGGACATCGCCGGCCGCATGATCGAGCGCGGCGAGATCGACTACGCGCTGGTGGTCAACGGCGAAACCGCCGACCGCGCCTACGAGAAGACCCTCGAGCGCCTGAGCCGCCCCGACGTCACCGCCGAGCAGTTCCGCGACGAGATGGCCACGCTGACCCTGGGCAGCGGCGCCGCCGCGATGGTGATGGCGCGCGCCGAACTCGCCCCCGGCGCGCCGCGCTACCGCGGCAGCGTCACCCGCTCCGCGACCCAGTGGAACCAGCTGTGCCGCGGCGACCTCGTGCACGACCGCATGATCGCCGACGGCCGCATGCTGATGGTCGAGGGCATCAAGCTCGGCCAGAAGACCTTCGCCGCGGCGCGCATCGCGCTGGGCTGGGTGGTGGAGGAGCTCGACGAGTTCGTCATCCACCAGGTCAGCAAGGCGCACACCAAGGCCTTCCTCAAGGCCTTCGGCATCAGCCCGAAGAAGGTCATGACCATCTTCGGCGAGCACGGCAACATCGGCCCGGCCTCGGTGCCGATCGTGCTCAGCAAGCTGCGCGAGATGGGCCGCCTGAAGAAGGGCCAGCGGGTCGCCCTGCTCGGCATCGGCTCGGGCCTGAACTGCTCGATGGCCGAGGTGGTGTGGTGAGCGGCCTGCCGCCCTGCCCGCACTGCGCCTCGGCGTACACCTACCTCGACGGCGCCCAGCACGTGTGCCCAGAATGCGGCCACGAGTGGACGCCGGGCGAGGCGCCCGCGGCCGAGGCCGCGCGCGTCGTGCGCGACGCGGTCGGCAACGTGCTGGCCGACGGCGACACCGTCACCGTGGTCAAGGACCTCAAGGTCAAGGGCGCCTCCGCCCCGCTCAAGGTCGGCACCAAGGTCCGCAACATCCGCCTGGTCGACGGCGACCACGACATCGACTGCCGCATCGAGGGCTTCGGCGCGATGCAGCTGAAGTCGGAATTCGTGAAGAAGGCCTGAGGCGGGGCAGTCGCTGGGACCTGTATAGGAAACCGGGAAAATGATGCATGTCGCCCGGGACGTGTATAGAAGTCGGCAGCATCCCAAAGCAAATCCGGGCCACCAGCTTTTCCTTGCCAGCCATCCAGAGCCCTGCAAGGAAAAAGTCCCCCCGATTGGCCGGTTCATGTCGAAGAATGCTTCCTTTTTCGACACGTTGGGCGCATCATGCCGACGTCGTCGACATGAGCGGCCCGCATGGACCCCAGGCACCCCTACAACGACCTGCCGCCGCTGCCCCCGCCCGTGGAGCTGGAAACCCGGGACCTCCTGAAAGCCAGCATCGACGCGCACCGCGCGCTGGCCTCCCTGCGCCAGGCGACCGGGCACCTGCCCAACCCGGCCGTATTGATCAACACGATCCCGATCCTGGAGGCGCAAGCCAGTTCCGAGATCGAAAACATCGTCACCACGACCGACGAGCTGTTCCGCTACGCCGACCACGCCGAAGGCGCCAGCCCGGCAACCAAGGAGGCGCTCCGCTACCGCAGCGCGCTGTACGAGGGCTTCCGGTCGCTTCACGAACGTCCCTTGTCGACCCGCACGGCCGAAATTGTCTGCACCCGCATCAAGGGTGTCGAAATGCAGGTTCGCCGGGTGCCCGGCACGGCACTCGCCAGCCAGCAGACGGGGGACGTGATCTATACCCCGCCGGTAGGAGAGGCGCTGTTGCGGGAAAAGCTCGCCAACTGGGAGCGCTTCGTCCACGAAGCGCGTGACATCGACCCGCTGATCCGCATGGCCGTCGCCCACTACCAGTTCGAGGCGATCCACCCCTTTACCGATGGCAATGGACGCACGGGTCGCGTGCTCAACCTGCTGATGCTGGTGGAACAGGACCTGCTGGACCAGCCGGTGCTGTATCTGTCGCGCTACATCATCGAACGCAAGGCCGATTACTACCGGCTACTGCTTGGCGTGACCCGCGACGGCGGTTGGATCGAGTGGGTGGCCTACATGCTGGACGCGGTGGCGGACACCGCGCGCTGGACGACCGCCAAGATCGATGCCATCCGCCGGCTGCACCTGCAGGCCTGCGACTGGATCCGCGGCGAACGCCCCAAGGTCTACAGCCACGAGCTCGTCGACGTGCTGTTCAACCAGCCCTATTGCCGCATCCAGAACGTGGTCGATGCGGGCATCGCCAAACGCGAAACCGCTGCGCGCTACCTGCGTGAACTGGTCGACATCGGGGTGCTGCAGGAGCAGCGCATGGGCAAGGAAAAACTGTTCCTGCACCCGGCCTACCTGCGCCTGCTGTCCAACCACGACCACGCGCCGCAGGCCTACGCGCTGCCGGCGGAGGCGAGCTGATGGGCCAGTACGACAACCTCGACCGTGAGACGCTGGTCCGCCTGCTGCAGCGGCGCGATGCCGAGCGGCAGCTCGGCCTGGTCTGGGAGCGCGACGAAATCGAGGCGGACCGGGCGCTCAACGACGACTACGTTGCGCTCGACCTCGACCCGGCGCTGAGCCATGGCGACGCGCCATGGGGCAACCTCGTCATCGAGGGCGACAACTTCGACGCCCTGCGCGCGCTGCGGGTGAGCCACAAGGGCGCGATCCGCTGCATCTACATCGACCCGCCGTACAACACCGGCAATCGCGACTTCGTCTACAACGACCGCTTCGTCGACAAAACGCACCGCTTCCGCCACTCCCTGTGGCTGGAGTTCATGTACCGACGACTCACTCTGGCGAAGGAGTTGCTGGCCGACGACGGAGTGATCTTCGTCAGCATCGACGACAACGAGCTGTTCCGGCTCGGGATGCTGATGGATCGGGTGTTTGGTCCAGACAACTTTGTTGCGCAATTCATCTGGCGCAAAGTCGATAGTCCCAACGACAACAAGGTCGCGGTCACTTCAGATCACGAATATCTGTTGTGCTACGCGGCCAAGCAGGAGCTTCTGACGCTGGTCCAGAAAGAAGCGCCGGAGATTATTGCGGCCTATGGACAGCAAGACAACGAGGGCCGGCGCTATCGCGACCGGCTCCTCAAAAAAAATGGTGCAAACAGCCTCAGGCGCGATCGCCCCAGCATGTTCTTTGCCATCCCCGGCCCGGACGGGGTTGATGTCTGGCCGATCCATGACAATGGGGAAGAAGCGTGCTGGGCAAAAGGCCGCGGTGGCGTTGCGGCGCATATTGCCGATGGGACTCTGGTGTGGAAGCAGCGGGAAAAGCTGGGACGCTCCGTCTGGGAGCCGTACACGCGGGAATACGCTCCGGCCAACCCCAGTCGCCCGTGGCCGACCATCTGGGCGGACTTGCCCACAATGCGCCAGGCCAAGGCGCTTCTTCGCGAGATTTTCCAGACCGCAGATCTTTTCAGTACGCCAAAGCCGGTGGAATTGATTGAGCGTGTGCTGCGTGTCATTGGCGACAAGACGCTAACGGTCCTGGATTTCTTTGCCGGCTCCGGCACGACCGCCCACGCCGTTGCAAAGCTCAACGCCGAGGATGGCGGTACCCGCCAGTTCATCCTCGTCAGCAGCACCGAGGCCACCGAGGACACGCCGGACAAGAACCTGTGCCGCGACGTCTGCGCGCAGCGCGTGCGCAAGGTGCTCGGCGGCTACACCAATGCCAAGGGCGAAGCCGTCGCAGGGCTCGGCGGCGGCTTTGCCTACCTGCGTGCGCGACGGGTGCCGAAGCACCGCCTAACCCAGAAGCTCGACCATCCGGAAATCTGGAACGCGCTGCAGCTGCTGCACGCGCGCCCGCTCAGCGTCTGGCCGGGTGAGGGCTTCGCCGTCGAAGGCGATGGCGAGAACGCGGCGTTCGCCTATCTCGCCAATGCCTATCCCGCGAGCGCCGCCCGCCTGCAGGACTGGCTGGCCGCGCGCGGCGAGCGGCCGGCTGTGATCTACAGCTGGGCGCCGGAGCGGTATCGCACCGCCGGCTCGCCACACGACTGGCGCCCCATCCCGCAGCACCTGCGCGAACGCTTCGGACGCTGACATGCCGGCCAGCCTCAAGGACTTCCAGACCCTCGTCTGCGACGGCATCGTCGCCCGCTTCGCCAACGTGCGCGCGTTGTACGCGCAGCTGGCCAACGCCGCGCCGGAGTGTCTGGCCGAAGCGCGGCGCAACGACGCGGCGCTGGTGCTGCAGGCGCCCACGGGTGCCGGCAAAACCCTCATCGCCGTCGAAGCCATGCGCCGCGTCGCGGCCGCCGAGCGCGTGCTGTGGTTCTGGTTCGCTCCGTTCACCGGGCTGGTGGAGCAGTCGCGGCGGGTAATCGCCGCGCAGGCGCCGGAGCTTGCGCTGCTCGACCTGGGCAGCGACCGCCAGCTGGATGCGGTGCGCGGCGGTGGCGTGTTCGTGGTCACCTGGGCGTCGCTGGCCGCGCGCAACGCGGACAGCCGCCGTGCGCGTCAGTCCGGCGACACGGGGCTGGCGATCGACGACGTGATCGCACTGGCGCGCGAGGAAGGCCTGCGCATCGGCTGCGTGGTGGACGAGGCGCACCATGGTTTTCAGCGGGCAGCGCAGGCACGCGCCTTCTTCAGCGAGGTGCTGCAGCCGGACTATGCGCTGTTGATGACGGCGACGCCCCGCGATGCCGACATGGCCGCCTTCGAGCGCGCCACCGGGTACGTCGTCGGCGAGCCGGCCGACTGGGCCTCGGTCAGCCGCTTCGACGCCGTCAGCGCCGGGCTGCTCAAGCAGGGCGTGCGCATGGTGCGCTTCATCGCCCGCGATGGCGATGCCGCGCAACTGGTGGATTTCGAACACCTGGCCCTGCGCGAGTGCGCTGCCGTGCACCGCCGCATCCGCGATGAACTGCGTTCGCAGCAGGTGGCGCTGACCCCGCTCATGCTGGTGCAGGTGCCAGACGGCAGGGAAGCGCAGGAAGCGGCGCGTCGCTTCCTCATCGATGAATTGCGCTTCGACGAAGCCGCCGTGCGCGTGCACACCGCCGACGAGCCCGATCCGGACCTGCTGACGCTGGCGCAGGACCCCACTGTAGAGGTGCTGATTTTCAAGATGGCGGTGGCGCTGGGTTTCGATGCGCCGCGCGCCTTCACCTTGGCGGCACTGCGAGGCGCGCGCGACGTCGGCTTCGGCGTGCAGGTGATCGGCCGCATCGTGCGCCGGCATGTCTTGCTGCAGGCGCGGACCGACTTGCCGCCGCTGCTGGACCGCGGCTATGTATTCCTGGCCAACTCGGAATCGCAGGAAGGCCTGCTGCAGGCCGGCGCCCAGATCAACACCTTGACCACGCAGGCGCCGGAACTGGGCACGCAGACCGTTGTCACGGTGATCGGTGACGCCGCGGAGGTGCAGGTGGTGCGCAGTGGCGAGCCGCTGAGCCTGCTGGTGTCGCACGAGGGCGTGAGTCTGGTGGACACGATGGCCCAGGCCGGCGGCGGGGCTGTTCCGAACGTGGAGGTCCGCGCCGGACTTTCAGGCACGCCGTTCGAGGATTTCGCTGCGGCGACGCAGGGCCTGTTGCACATGCCAGGCGGGTTTGCGGCCGCCGCGCCTGCCTCCCAGAATCGTGTGGTGTCCGCTTTCGCCTTGGCGCAGGATGCGTTGTACCGCTATCCGCGCCGTGCAGACGCGCCAGCGACGCTGCGCGGTGAGCAACTGCCGCCGGTAGCGGCCGACTTCGAAGCAGGGTTGGCGGCGCACGTGGACTTTTCGGCGGAGGTGCTCGCCGACCGGTTCCGCACCCGGGTGCAGGTGCAGCGGGTGGAGGCCGGGCTGTTCGACGACCATCGCCTGGCCGAAACCGGCGAGGACATCTGGGCAAGCGTATCGCCGGCGGCCGTGGCCGAGCGCGCTGAACAGATCAGGCTGCGCCTGCCTGAAGCGAATGATCGTGATCTGTACCAGCGACTGCTCGCGCGGTTCCTATCGGCTATCGAACAGTCGGGGGCGTCCGTCCCTGACGACGAAGAGGAACAGATGCAGCAGCTGGACCTGGTGCTGGTACGCCGCCCACACCTGCTCAGCGACGCATACCGGCGGATGCGGCACCAGTTGGTGGCGGACATCGACGTGCCGCTTCCCGCCGAGCTTGCAAGCAGCCAGCGGCTGGCCGAAGCGCGCCGCGGCTTGTACGGCGTGTTTCCGCCGGACCTCAACACCGACGAGCAGGCGATTGCCGCGCAGCTCGACGCCAGCCCGCTCGTGCGCTGGTGGCATCGCAATCCTTCCCGAACCGGCATCGGGCTGTACCGCTGGGATGAAGGCGCCGGCTTCTATCCCGACTTCATCGTCTGCCTGGAAGGTCGCGCGGCGCCCGGCCTGGCATTGCTGGAAGTGAAGGGTGACCACCTGTGGGGCAAGGACAGTGAGGTCGAAAAGGCCGCTGCCGTGCATCGGGAATACGGCGCTGTCTTCATGCTGGGGCGCAAGCGTGGCGAGCGCGACTTCGTGTTCCTGCGCGCGCTCGACGGCAAGCTGCAGAGCGCCGGCGCCTTCAGCATCGATCGCCTGCGTTTCCCATGAATTTCTCCGACTACCCCTTCACCCCCCGCCGCCTCGAAGTGCGGCCCGGCATCACGCTGTCCTACCTCGACGAGGGGCCGCGCGAGGGCGAGGTCGTCGTCATGCTGCACGGCAATCCGTCGTGGAGCTTCTACTGGCGGCAGCTGGTGCTCGGGCTGCGCGGGCGCTACCGCTGCATCGTGCCGGACCACGTGGGCATGGGGCTGTCGGACAAGCCGGACGATGGCGGCGGGGTGCGGCCGCCGGGAAATCCCGCGGCGGCGCGCTACGACTACACCCTGCAGTCGCGCATCGACGATTTGCAGGCGCTGCTGCGCCATGCGGGCGTGGATGACGCGACGCCGGTGACGCTGGTGGTGCACGACTGGGGCGGGATGATCGGCTTCGGCTGGGCGCTGTCGCACATGCCGCAGGTCAAGCGGCTGGTGATCCTCAACACCGCGGCGTTCCCGATGCCGGCGGCCAAGAAGTTTCCGTGGCGGCTGGCGCTGGGGCGCGATTCGCGCGTGGGCGGCTGGCTGATCCGGCGCTTCAACCTGTTCGCGCGCGGCGCGGCGCGCTTCGGCACGGTGCGCCGCCTGCCGCGCGACGTGCGCGAGGCCTATGCCGGCGTGTACGACGGCTGGGACAACGCGATCTCCACGCTGCGCTTCATGCAGGACATCCCGCTGCGCGCGGGCGACCGCGCGTGGCCGCTGCTGGTGCAGGCGGGCGAATGCCTGCCGCGGTACGCCGACCGGCCGGCGTTCATCGGCTGGGGCCTGCGCGATTTCGTGTTCGACCGCCATTGCCTCGACGCCTTCCGCGCCGCGCTGCCACGGGCGGAGGTGCACGCGTTCGAGGAGGCCGGGCACTACGTGCTCGAGGACAGGCAGGCGGAACTGGTGCCGCTGATCCGCGCCTTCCTCGACCGCCATCCGCTGGCCGCGTCGACGACACCATCGGCGGCCGGCTAGGCCTCGACCGCCACCACCCAGTCCGCCGGCGTCAACACCGGCAGGCCGTGCGCGCGGCGCGCGCGGTCGCACTGCGGGCTCGCCGCGCCCCCTTCCCACGACGGCAGCAGCGCCGCGCAGGTGGATGGCCGCCGCGCATGAATGGTGCAGCGGCTGCGGCGGCCGATCTGCGCGTCCAGCGCGATGCAGCGCGGCCGCGCCCGCGAGGTGCCGCGCATGGCCAGCTCGTGCGGGCGCACCGGCTCGGCGAGTGCGGCCGGTACCTGGCCGCCGAGCGCGGGCTCGGCTTCGGACCAGTGGAAGCTGACGCGGAAGGCGGCGCAGCAGGCGCCACACGACAGACACGGATGCGGCATGCGCGAATCGGAGGGGTGCGGAGCGGCGGCGATTCTGCCCGATCCGCGCCGTCCTGCGCGCGGCGACCAACGCCCCGTGGCCGCATGACGCCGCGCGCGTCCGGGCGCTCCCCGGCGACGGCGCCGCGTGCCTCGGCGACAATGGCCGGATGCCCGTGCCCTGCAACATCGCCGCCACCCTGCCGGACCTCGCCGCCACCCGCGGCGACCAGGTCGCCATGCGCTGCCCGGGCCGTGGCGGGCGCTACGGCGAACGCCTGACCTACGCGCAGCTCGACGCACGCAGCGACGCGATCGCCGCCGGCCTGGCCCGCCACGGCGTCGTGCGCGGCACCCGCACGGTGGTGATGGTGCGGCCGACGCCCGCGTTCTTCCTGCTGATGTTCGCGCTGTTCAAGGCCGGCGCGGTGCCGGTGCTGGTCGATCCCGGCATCGACAGGCGCGCGCTGCGGCAGTGCCTGGACGAGGCCGCGCCGGAGGCGTTCATCGGCATCCCGCTGGCGCACCTCGCGCGCACGCTGCTCGGCTGGGCGCGCTCGGCGCGGGTGCGCATCACCACCGGCGCGCGCGCGTGGGGCGCGGACGCGACGCTGGCGCAGGTGGAACGCGCCGGCGCCGGCGCCGGGCCGCAGCTCGCCGACACCCGGCCCGACGACATCGCCGCGATCCTGTTCACCAGCGGCTCCACCGGCGTGCCCAAGGGCGTGGTCTACCGGCACCGCCATTTCGTCGCCCAGGTCGCGATGCTGCGCGAGGCGTTCGCGCTCGCGCCCGGCGGCGTGGACCTGCCGACGTTCCCGCCGTTCGCGCTGTTCGACCCGGCGCTCGGGCTGACCTCGATCATCCCCGACATGGACCCGACCCGGCCGGCGCAGGCCGATCCGCGCAAGCTGGTGCGCGCGATCGAGCGCTTCGGCGTGACCCAGCTGTTCGGCTCGCCGGCGCTGGTCGGCGTGCTCGCGCGGCATGGTGCGCGGCTGCCGTCGGTGCGCCGGGTCACCTCGGCGGGCGCGCCGGTACCGCCGGACGTGGTCGCGAGGATGCGCGCGCTGCTGCCGGAAGACGCGCAGTTGTGGACGCCCTACGGCGCCACCGAATGCCTGCCGGTGGCGGTGATCGAAGGCCGCGAGCTCGAGGCCACGCGCGCGGCGACCGAACGCGGCGCGGGGACCTGCGTCGGCCGCGCGGTCGCGCCGAACCGGGTGCGCATCATCCGCATCGACGACGGCGCGATCGCCGACTGGAACGATGCTCTGCAGGTGGCACCGGGCCAGGTCGGCGAAATCACCGTCGCCGGTCCGACCGCGACCGATGCCTACTGGCGGCGCGAGGCGGCGACGCGGCTGGCGAAGATCCGCGAGCGGCTGGCGGACGGCAGCGAACGCATCGTCCACCGCATGGGCGACCTCGGCTGGATGGACGGCGAGGGACGGCTGTGGTTCTGCGGCCGCAAGTCGCAGCGGGTGGTGGTCGACGACCTCACCACGCTGTGCACCGAGCAGGTCGAGCCGGTGTTCAACATCCACCCGGAGGTGCGGCGCACCGCCCTGGTCGGGATCGGCGTGCACGGCGCGCAACGGCCGGTGCTGTGCGTGGAGCTGCGCGCGGGCGTGCATGCGCGCGAATGGCCGCGTATCGAACGCGAACTGCGCCACCTCGGCGAGGGGCACGTGCACACGGCGAAGGTCCAGGCCTTCCTGCGCCATCCGCGGTTCCCGGTGGACATCCGCCACAACGCCAAGATCGGCCGCGAGAAGCTGGCGCTCTGGGCGGAGCGACAACTGCGGAGCGCGCGATGAAACTCCTCGTCACCGGCGGCGGCGGCTTCCTCGGCCAGGCGCTGTGCCGCGGGCTGGTCGCACGCGGCCACCAGGTCACCAGCTTCAACCGCGGCCGCTATCCGGCGCTGGACGCGCTCGGCGTGGCGCAGGTGCAGGGCGACCTCGCCGACCGCGAGGCGGTGCTGCGCGCGTTCGCCGGCAAGGACGCGGTCTTCCACAACGCGGCCAAGGCCGGCGCGTGGGGCAGCTACGCGAGCTATCACCGGGCGAACGTCGTCGGCACCGACCACGTGATCGCCGCCTGCCGCGCGCACGGCATCGGGCGGCTGGTGTACACGTCGACGCCGAGCGTGACCCATCGGGCGACCCATCCGGTCGAGGGCGGAACGGCGGACACCGTGCCCTACGGCGAAGGCTTCAAGGCGCCGTACGCGGCGACCAAGGCGATCGCCGAGCGCGCGGTGCTGGCGGCCAACGATGCGTCGCTGGCCACCGTCGCGCTGCGTCCGCGGCTGATCTGGGGCCCGGGCGACCAGCAGCTGCTGCCGCGCCTGGTCGAGCGCGCCCGCGCCGGCCGCCTGCGCCTGGTCGGCACCGGCGACAACCGCATCGACA
>JBQCFN010000139.1:0-5693 GCA_051959035.1 Lysobacteraceae bacterium
CGCCTCGCCGCGGAGACGCTGGGCCTGCCGGTGTCGCCGTACCGCTTCGTCGACACGCCCGACGACTACCGCGACGCCGTGCGCGAGATCGGCCTGCCGTGCGTGGTCAAGCCGGTGATGTCCTCGTCCGGCCATGGCCAGAGCCTGGTGCGCACCGACGCCGACATCGACCGCGCGTGGGACTACGCGCAGACCGGCGGCCGCGCCGGCGCCGGGCGGGTGATCGTCGAGGGCTTCGTCGACTTCGACTACGAGATCACCCTGCTCACGGTGCGCCACGCCACCGGCACCACCTTCTGCGAGCCGATCGGCCACCTGCAGCGCGACGGCGACTACCGCGAGAGCTGGCAGCCGCAGCCGATGTCGCCGCTGGCGCTGGAGCGCTCGCACGAGGTCGCGCTGAAGGTGACCGAGGCGCTCGGCGGCTGGGGCGTGTTCGGCGTCGAGCTGTTCGTGAAGGGCGACATGGTGTGGTTCTCGGAAGTCTCGCCGCGCCCGCACGACACCGGCCTGGTCACGCTGGTGTCGCAGGACCTGAGCGAATTCGCCCTGCATGCGCGCGCCATCCTCGGGCTGCCGATCCCGGTGATCCGCCAGCTCGGGCCGTCGGCCTCGTGCGCGCTGCTCGCCGAGGGGCATGGCGTGCCGGTGTTCGGCAACGTCGGCGGCGCGCTGCGGGCGCCGGACACGATGCTGCGGCTGTTCGGCAAGCCGCGCGTGGCCGGGCACCGCCGCGTCGGCGTGACGCTTGCGCGTGGCGTCGACGTCGACGGTGCCCGCGCCACCGCGCGCGACGCCGCGGCCGCGCTCACGATCGAACTACCGCCGGCCTGACACCATCGTTGCGTCCAGCAGGAGCCGCCATGAACGAAGCCAAGGGCTATGCGGTGTTCTTCCACGACAAGGCGCTGGAGACGCTCGGCGACGCGATCGCGCCCTACCTGCGCGACAGCGAGCGTGGGCCGCACCTGCAGTGCGAGGAAATCGACACCAGCGGGGCCTTCGTGGAGATGCTGATCAAGCGCGCCAACCGCGAAGGCCGATGGACCGAGGTGGAGCTGATGGTGCCCTCGGGCGCGATCCGCATGATCGTGTCCTGCCAGAGCGACGGCAGCTTCGGCTTCGGCCCGCGCGACGGCGAACAGGCCGCGCCCACCGCCACGCTGCCGCCGGTGGGCCCGACCGGCGAGCCGCCGGCGGCGCGCCCGGAGGCGGTGCCCGATGGCACTGCCCTGCCGGCGACCGCGACCGAGCGACAGAATCCGCCGGGCTGACGCCCCATTCAAGGGAAGGACGATGCACCCGTTGAAACGAATGGCCGCTGCGGCGGCGCTATGCCTGTGCGGCCTGCCCGCGATCGCGGGGATCGCCAAGGTCGCCGTTCCCGCCGGAGCGGGCCTGCACCTCATGTGGTGGCCGGAAGTCGCCGCGCCCGCGGGCTGGCGCGTCGACGAGAACGCGTCCCGCCATTACGCCTTCCGCGCGCTGGCGCCTGCGGGGCACGACTTCTCCGATGCGGTCACCGTGATGTACGCCAAGGCGGCGTTCAAGCCGCGCCTTGCGCCGGCGGTCGACCTGCGCGGCTACATCGCCGACGACGTGGCGGGCTTCAAGGCCGACCTGCCCGGCATCGCGATCGCCGAGGACAAGCCGGTGCAGGCGCACGGGCGCGCCTACCGGCTGTTCCGCTTCGCGCCGCCGCGCGACCGTGGCGGCAACTGGGAGTGCGTCGCGTACGGCGAGGACGGCGAATTCTTCCTCACCTTCGTGCTGAGCTCGCGCACCCAGGCCGGGATGCGGGCGGGCCTGCCCGCTTTCCGCGCGATGGTGGCCAGCTACCGTCCCGGCGGTTGAGCGTGGCTAGGCGGCGAACTCCAGCCGCCGCCACTGCCTTCCGTCGAAGCCTTCCAGCGGATGGAAGCGCCGCTTGTAGTCCATCTTGTCGTGGCCGGCGATCCAGTAGCCGAGGTAGAGGTGCTTGCGGCCCTCGCGCCTGGCCCAGGCCAGCTGCTGCAGGATCGCCAGCGTGCCGAGCCCGCGCGCGGCCTCGTCCGGATCATAGAAGGTGTACACGGCCGACAGCGCGTCGTCGGCGAGGTCGGTGACCGCGACCGCGAGCAGGCGGTGGGTGGCGTGCTCGCGCAGTTCGAGGAAGCGGCCCTCGCACCAGCCGCCGATCAGGAACTGCTCGAATTCCGCGACCCCGTGCTGGTCCATGCCGCCGCCGGGATGGCGCGCGGTCAGGTAGCGGCGGTACAGCGCGAAGTGCTCTGCGGTGCGCTCGGCCGGCAGCACGCGCGCGTCGAGGTCGGCATTGCGCGCGAGGCAGCGGCGCTGGCTGCGGTTGGGGTGGAACGCGTCGACCGGGATGCGCACCGCGACGCAGGCGCGGCAGCCCTGGCAATGCGGGCGGTAGACGAGGTCGCCAGAGCGGCGGAAGCCCCAGCCGAGCGCGAGCGGATACAGCCGCGGCAGGCGCGGGTCGCGCGGGTCGAGCACGAGGTCGCGCGCGTGGCGCGCCGGCCAGTAGCCGCAGGGATGGTCGCCGGTGTGGAACACGCGCAGGTCGTCGTAGGCCTGTGCCGCCGTGTCCGCGCGTGTCGAGTCGCCGCCGCCCATGCCGCGAGCATAGCGCGCGGCGTGCGTGAAGGACGGGCAAATCCGCCGTTCAGCGGTACGGTTCGACCACCCGCCAGCCGCCCGCGTCGGGACGCACGTCGTAACGGTGGCTGGCCAGCACGCGGCCGCCGCGCAGGCGGTCGAGCACGATCGGGCCGGCCTGGCCGCCGCCCTGCGGCCGGTAGTCGTGGATGGCGAGCGTCTGCACGTCCCCGCGCGCCGGGCAGCGCGAAGCCGGCAGCAGCCGGCCGGGCGTCTTCGGCGCCAGCAGCGCGAGCAGCGAGGGCGCGGGATCGCCGCCGTCGACCGCCAGGCAGGCGACCTGCCCGGCGCGTGCCGGCAGTTCGCCCGCGAGCACGGCGACCGCGAGCGCATCGGGCGTCGGCGCCACGCCGATCGGCAGTTTCGCCGTCGCCGCGGCGCGCACCGCCGGCGATTGCAACTCGCTCTTCCGCTGCGCCGCGAACGCCAGCACGATGACGATCGCGATCACCGCGACCAGCCCCATCTTCAGGCGGAACGCGCGGCGGGCGCCGGCGTCGGCCTTGCGCTCCTCCTCGCGGCGGTGCACGGACGCCGGCAGGAAGCTGTCGGATGGCGCACGCGTGGTGTCCAGGAGCCCGGCCTCGCGCAGGATCTCGCGGCCGCGCACCTGGTCCTCGGCGTTGACGATCCACACCGCCGGCACCGGTCCTTCGCGGGTGTGGTCGCGGTAGCTGAAGCCGCCGCGGAGGCCGCCCTTGTACGAGCGGCCATGGGTGATGCGCGTCTCGATGCCGGCCTCGCGCAGCAGCTGCGCGACGCGCTCGACGTTCTCGAGCCGGGGACTGGAAAACACCTGGCGCATCCGCTCTTCCTCAGGCCTTCGGCACGTGCGCCGCCGCCTGCGCGTCGGCGACCACGCGGATCAGCCCTTCCTGCGCCGTGCTGGCGACCAGGCGGCCATCGCGGTCGTAGATCATCCCGCGTGCGAGGCCGCGGCCGCCCTGCGCGCTCGGGCTGTCGAGCGAATACAGCAGCCATTCGTCGGCGCGGAACGGACGGTGGAACCACAATGCATGGTCGAGCGAGGCCATCTGCACGTTCGGCTGGTAGTAGCTGATGCCGTGCGGGAAGGTCGCGGTGCCGAGCAGGTGGAAGTCGGAGGCGTAGGCGAGCAGGGCGCGGTGCAGCTCGGGCGCGTCGCCGACGCGCTCGCTGAGCCGGAACCACACCTGCTGGTAGGGCGGACGCTTCGGCGGGTTGAGTTCGTCGCGCGGATACACGTGGCGGAACTCGAACGGGCCCTGCCGCGACAGCCAGCGCTGGACCTTGGTCGGCAGCGTCGCCAGCACGTCCGGCGGTACCGCGCGCGAGGGCTCGATGTCCTCGGGCTTGGGCACTTCCGGCATCGACAGCTGGTGCTCGCCGCCGGCTTCGTCCTCGTGGAAGGAGGCCGCGCAGAAGAAGATCACCTGGCCGTGCTGGATCGCGGTGACGCGGCGCACCGAGAAGCTGCCGCCCTCGCGCGTGCGGTCGACGTGGTAGACGATCGGATGCTCGATGTCGCCGGCGCGCAGGAAGTAGGCGTGCAGCGAATGCGCGTCGCGCGGCTTCTCCATCGTCGCCTGCGCCGCCGACAGCGCCTGCCCCAGCACCTGCCCGCCGAACACGTACTTGGTGCCGATGTCGCGACTTTGCCCACGGAACAGGTTATTCTCGAGACGTTCGAGTGAGAGCAAATCGAGAAGCTCGGACACTGAGGAGGTCATTTGCAATCGCTCGTTGGTAAGCAGTCCAGTATAGCGGGCTGATTTGATTACGATTGGACGCTAACCATAACTAAAGGAGTAGTTATACAAAAGGCTTTAACGCTAGTGATCTTGGCGGTAGTTCCGTGCTTGGCACAGGCGCAGGACCAAATCACCAAGGCATCGGCTGACCCTTATGCCCAGCAATTGGCTGTTCGCACATCGGCGGGTACAACGATCGTCGCAGACAAACAGACACAAACGATTTACATAACGACGAGTAGCGGAAAATCATTCGAAGTTTCGTTCAATTCCGCGGTGGAGTCACTTGAATCTGATCCCGCTAAGCGCGCGCTTCTGTTGAATCAATTCGAATCGTCGTTGAGCGATCCTGCGCACGTCATGACGTTGATGGCCCCAGAGTTGCGACCGATACAACCTATTGGCCGCTTGATGCCGGTGGCGGCGGTGGTTCGCGTTCAACGCCACTCATGAGCACCAAAGGTAGCGGGCAGAGCTTCTCGATTGATGGTCGTTCGTCCCTGGGGAGCCCTTGTGATCTTGGTCCGTGCGCTCCGTGGCTGTTCAGAGGCGGGGTTTCGCCAATGTATTCCTACGACGGGCAGGGTGCGGGTTGGGGGGCTGGCCAAGGAGGGGGTAGCCTGAGCTACCAGCAATATCTTACGGACGATAAATCTCGATTCGAGGCCGCCCGCAAAGAGGCTTGTCAAGATAAGTGGACCAGCGCAGCTGAAACTTCCTCGGTGGGAGCTGCAACTGTAGCGGTTTGTGCCACCATCGAAACCGGCTTGGGTGCGGTCGGTTGTGCGGCGGGCATCGTCTCGTACGGCATTGGCCTCTACAAGACTAATCAGGCAGCTAACAAATGTTTAGCCACCTATCCTGGTCCGGGGAAGTGGTGAACCTATGTTGATATCTTTGCTTATTTTCTTGCCGTTACTGCTTGGCGGCGCGGTGACACTTCTCCTGAAACGTTCCGCTCCAGCCTTGTTGAATCCGATGAAGTTTTTCCTCGCTGGTTGGATTGCAAGCGCCTTGTTTAGATATTTTTTGGAATGGGTTGTAGGCTGGGCAAACTAATTTAGTTCGGCTGCTCAAGAAGAGCCCCGATTACGGGGCTCTTTTTTTGTAAAATGAACTTTCCGGCGGCAACCGCTCCAGCAAAACTGCTTCCATAACCAAAGACCACGGGAACAGCGGCCCGGGATCGCGCTTGCGGCGCACCCGGGCGTGGTGGTCGTCGCTGGCCGCGACCTCGTCGGTGTCGAGGTCTTCGTGGCCGGCGATGTAGCGCAAGGCCGGCAGTTCGCGCCGAAGCCGGTG
>JBQCFN010000140.1:0-12625 GCA_051959035.1 Lysobacteraceae bacterium
GGCGAGGACATCGAGAAGCTGCGCAAGGAAGTCTCCGCCGTGAGGGGCGTCCCGGCGCACATCAACGTCACCGAGGTCCGCAAGCCTGAGCTCGACGCGCAGCTGGTCGCCGAGTCGATCGCGCAGCCGCTCGAGCGCCGCATCATGTTCCGCCGCGCGATGAAGCGCGCGGTCGGCAACGCGATGCGCCTGGGCGCGCTGGGCATCAAGGTCAACGTCGCCGGCCGCCTCAACGGCGCCGAGATCGCGCGTTCGGAGTGGTACCGCGAAGGCCGCGTGCCGCTGCACACCCTGCGCGCGGACGTCGACTACGGCTTCGCCGAGGCGCGCACCACGTACGGCGTCATCGGCATCAAGGTCTGGATCTACAAGGGCGAGGTGTTCGACTTCTCCCAGGTGGGCCAGGAGAAGCAGGACGACACGCCGCGTAGCGAGCGTGGCGACCGCGCCGAGCGTCCGCGCGGCCCGCGCCGCGAGCGCGGCGACCGCGGCGAAGCGAGGGAATAAACCATGTTGCAGCCCAAGCGAACCAAATTCCGCAAGACCCACAAGGGTCGCAACGAGGGCCTGAGCTGGAGCGCCAATGCGGTCAGCTTCGGCGAGTACGGCCTGAAGGCGACCGCCTTCGGCCAGCTCACCGCCCGCCAGATCGAGGCCGCGCGCCGTTCCATCAGCCGCTACGTCAAGCGCGGCGGCAAGATGTGGATCCGCGTGTTCCCCGACAAGCCGATCACCAAGAAGCCGATCGAAGTCCGCATGGGCTCCGGCAAGGGCAACGTCGAGTACTGGGTCGCGCAGATCCAGCCCGGCCGGATGATCTACGAGATCGAGGGCGTCGACGAGGCGACCGCGCGCGAGGCGTTCCGCCTGGCCGCCGCCAAGCTCTCGGTGACCACCACTTTCGTGACCCGGACGGTGCGCTGATGGAACTCAACGAACTGCGCGGCAAGTCGGCCGACGAACTCAAGGCCCACCTGCTCGACCTGCGCAAGGAACAGTTCTCCCTGCGCATGCAGCAGGCCACCGGCCAGCTTGCCAAGACCCACGAGGCCCGCCGGGTGCGCCGCGAGATCGCGCGCGTGATGACCCTGCTCGGCCAGACCGGCACGACGAAGTAAGGACGGCCGACATGACCGACAACACTGGAAAGAAGCTGCGCACGGTCGAAGGCCGCGTCGTCAGCAACAAGATGGACAAGACGGTGACCGTCCTGGTCGAGCGCCAGGTCAAGCACGCGCTGTACGGCAAGTACATCCGCCGCTCGACCAAGCTGCACGCCCACGACGCCGACAACGCCTGCAACGAGGGCGACACCGTCCGCGTGGCCGAGTGCGCGCCGCTGTCGAAGACCAAGAACTGGCGCGTGGTCGAGATCGTCGCCCGCGCGGCCGAATAAGGGGAGGCTCAGACCATGATCCAGATGCAGAGCTACCTCGACGTCGCCGACAACTCGGGCGCAAAGGAACTGATGTGCATCAAGGTGCTCGGCGGCTCCAAGCGCCGCTACGCGGGCATCGGCGACATCATCAAGGTGTCCGTGAAGGACGCGATCCCGCGCGGCAAGGTCAAGAAGGGCGACGTCTACGACGCCGTCGTCGTGCGCACCCGCAAGGGCGTGCGCCGTCCGGACGGCTCGCTGATCCGCTTCGATGGCAACGCCGCCGTGCTGCTCAACAACAAGCATGAGCCGATTGGCACCCGCATCTTCGGGCCCGTGACCCGCGAGCTGCGCTCCGAGAAGTTCATGAAGATCGTCTCGCTCGCACCCGAAGTGCTGTAAGGCGGAGGAAGAAAGATGAACCGTATCCGCAAGGGCGACCACGTGGTCGTCATCGCCGGCAAGGACAAGGGCAAGCGCGGCGACGTGGTGCGCGTGGCCGGCGACAAGGTCGTCGTCTCGAACATCAACGTGGTCAAGCGCCACACCAAGCCCAACCCGCAGGTCGGCCAGGCCGGCGGCGTGATCGAGCGCGAGGCGCCGATCCACATTTCCAACGTGATGCTGTTCAACCCTGCCTCGGGCAAGGGCGAGCGCGTCGCAACCAAGGTCCTCGAGGATGGAACGCGGCTGCGCGTCTTCCGCTCGAGCGGCGAGGCGATCTGACATGACGACCCGACTGGAACAGTTCTACAAGGAAGAGGTGGTGCCGAAGCTGATCGAGCGCTTCGGTTACTCCAACCCGATGGAAGTGCCGCGACTGGTCAAGATCACGCTCAACATGGGCGTGGGCGAGGCCGCCGCGAACAAGAAGGTGCTCGAGCACGCGACCGCCGACATGGCGAAGATCTCCGGCCAGAAGCCGCTGGTCACCAAGTCGCGCATCTCGGTGGCGTCGTTCAAGATCCGCGACGGCTGGCCGATCGGCTGCAAGGTCACCCTGCGCCGTGCGCGCATGTACGAGTTCCTCGACCGCCTGGTCAACATCGCGCTGCCGCGCGTGCGCGACTTCCGCGGCGTGTCCGGCCGCTCGTTCGACGGCCGCGGCAACTACAACATGGGCGTGAAGGAGCAGATCATCTTCCCGGAGATCGATTTCGACCAGGTCGACGCGCTGCGCGGCATGGACATCGCGATCACGACCACCGCGAAGACCGATGCCGAGGCCAAGGCGCTGCTCGAGGCCTTCCGCTTCCCGTTCCGCAACTGACCGTAGAGGACGAAGACAATGGCCAAGACCTCCATGGTCAACCGCGAAGTCAAGCGCGCCAAGCTGGCGAAGAAGTACGCCGCCAAGCGCGCCGCGCTGAAGCAGATCGTCAGCAGCCAGACGGCGAGCTACGAGGAGAAGATGGAAGCGGCGACCAAGCTGCAGAAGCTTCCGCGCGACTCGTCCGAGTGCCGACAGCGCAACCGCTGCGCCCTGACCGGCCGTCCGCGCGGCGTGTACAGCAAGTTCGGCCTGGCCCGCAACAAGCTGCGCGAGGCGACCATGCGCGGCGACGTGCCGGGCCTGCGCAAGGCGAGCTGGTAAGCAGCAATCCCCGGGCGACCGGGTCCCATGAGATTCGCGAAAGCGGATATCGGTGCTACTCAAGGTAACCATCAATGAGCATGACTGATCCCATCGCCGACATGCTGGTCCGCATCAAGAATGCGGCCGCGGTCGGCAAGCCGACGGTGAAGATGCCGTCTTCCAAGACCAAGGCCGCGATCGCCGCCGTCCTGAAGGACGAGGGCTACATCGGCGACTTCCGCGTGACCGAGGAGGGCGCCAAGGCGTCGCTCGAGATCGTGCTGAAGTATTTCGAAGGCAAGCCGGTGATCGAGCGCCTGCAGCGCGTCTCGCGCTCGGGCCTGCGCCAGTACCGCGGCAAGGACGCGCTGCCCAAGGTCCTCGGTGGCCTGGGCGTCGCCATCATTTCCACCTCGAAGGGCATCATGACCGATGCGCAGGCGCGCCAGCAGGGCGTCGGCGGCGAGGTCCTGTGCTTCGTGGCCTAAGGGAGTAACGACCATGTCCCGCGTCGCCAAGAAGCCGATCGCCCTCGCCAAGGGCGTCGAACTCAACATCCAGGCCGAGTCGGTCAGCGTCAAGGGCCCGAAGGGCACGCTGTCGATCGCCAAGCCCGCGGGCGTCGAGGTCAAGGTCGAGGACGGCACCGCCGTGCTCTCGGCCAATGACCCGATGCTCGTGCCGATGGCCGGCACCCTGCGCGCGATCCTCGCCAACATGGTGAAGGGCGTGTCCGAGGGCTTCGAGCGCAAGCTCGAGCTGGTCGGCGTCGGCTACCGCGCCGCCATGCAGGGCAAGGACCTGAGCCTGTCGCTCGGGTTCTCGCACCCGGTGCTGTTCCCGGCGCCCGAAGGCATCACCATCACCACGCCGACCCAGACCGAGATCCTGGTCGCCGGCGCCGACAAGCAGCGCGTCGGCGAAGTGGCGGCGAAGATCCGCGCGTTCCGTCCGCCGGAGCCCTACAAGGGCAAGGGCGTGAAGTACGCCGGCGAGAACATCATCCGCAAGGAAGCCAAGAAGGCCTGATCCCGAAAGGATCGCTCCGCGCCCTTCAGCTTCAGAGGAAAAGACGATGGACAAGAAGATTGCCCGCCTGCGCCGCGCCAAGTCGACCCGCGCGCACATCCGCGAACTCGGCGTGCCGCGCCTGTCGGTGCTGCGCACCGGCCAGCACCTGTACGCGCAGCTGTTCAGCGCCGACGGCTCCAAGGTGCTGGCGTCGGCCAATACCCTGCAGGCCGACGTGCGCGAGGGCCTGAAGAGCGGCAAGAACGCCGAGGCCGCCGCCAAGGTCGGCCGCGCGATCGCCGAGAAGGCCAAGGCCGCCGGTGTCGACAAGGTGGCGTTCGACCGCTCCGGCTACCGCTTCCACGGCCGCATCAAGGCCCTGGCGGACGCCGCGCGCGAGGGCGGCCTGCAGTTCTGATGCTTGAAGGCATGGGGCCCAGGCCCCATGCCGGATGCTCGCTCGCCGGCGCGAGGTGCGCCGGGCGCGACGCGGAGTTCTCCGCGCCGCGATCCACCCGCGACAGACCACAACGACAAGCGGCCAAGCCGCAAATTCCTCCAACAACCGAGACATTCCCATGGCAGAAGAGCGTCAGCAGCGCGGCCGCGATCGCGATCGCAACCGCGAGGAAATCGACGACGGCATGATCGAGAAGCTGATCGCGGTCAACCGCGTCAGCAAGACCGTCAAGGGCGGCCGCCAGTTCACCTTCACCGCGCTGACGGTGGTGGGCGACGGCGCCGGCAAGGTCGGCTTCGGCTACGGCAAGGCGCGCGAAGTGCCGGTCGCCATCCAGAAGTCGATGGAGCAGGCCCGCCGCGGCATGGCCAAGGTCGACCTCAACAACGGCACCCTGTGGCATACCGTCAAGTCGGGCCACGGCGCGGCGCGCGTGTTCATGCAGCCGGCGTCCGAAGGTACCGGCGTGATCGCCGGCGGCGCGATGCGCGCCGTGCTGGAAGCGGTCGGCGTGAAGAACGTGCTGGCCAAGGCCACCGGTTCGCGCAACCCGATCAACCTGGTGCGCGCGACCATGCGCGGCCTGGTCGAGATGCAGTCGCCGGCCCGCATCGCGGCCAAGCGCGGCAAGAAGGTGGAGGACCTGCAGCATGGCTAAGAACGAAGCGACGACCGGCACCGTGAAGGTGCGCCTGGTCAAGGGCCTGCGGGGAACCCAGGCGCGCCATCGGCTGTCCGTGAAGGCCCTGGGCCTGAACAAGCTCAACGACGTGCGCGAACTCAAGGACAGCCCCCAGGTGCGTGGCCTGATCAACAAGGTCCACTACCTCGTGCAGGTGGAGGAGTAACCAGATGAAGCTCAATACCCTCAAGCCGGCCGACGGCGCGCGCACCGAGCGCAAGCGCGTCGGTCGCGGCATCGGTTCCGGCCTCGGCAAGACCGCCGGCCGCGGCCACAAGGGCTCGTTCGCGCGCAGCGGCAAGGGCAAGATCAAGGCCGGCTTCGAAGGCGGCCAGATGCCGATGCAGCGACGCCTGCCGAAGATCGGCTTCCGCTCGAAGATGGCGCAGGACACGGCCGAAGTCCTGCTGTACCAGCTGGACAGGCTGGAGGCCGGCGAGGTCGACTTCGCCGCGCTGCGTGCCGCCAAGCTGGTGCCGGCGACCGCGAAGCAGGTGAAGATCGTCAAGAAGGGCGACATCAGCAAGAAGTTCGTCCTCAAGGGCCTGCTGGCCACGGCCGGCGCCCGCGCGGCGATCGAGGCCGCGGGCGGCCAGCTCGTGGACGCGGGGGAGTAAGCGCGGATGGCGCGAGGCGGCAACGCGGCTAATCTCGGCGGCGGGCTCGGCAAGTTCACCGAGCTCCGCCAGCGCCTGCTGTTCGTGGTCGGCGCGCTGATCGTCTACCGCATCGGCTGCTACATCCCGGTGCCGGGCGTGAACCCGCAGGCGATGCTGCAGCTGATGGAGGCGCAGAAGGGCACGATCGTGGACATGTTCAACATGTTCTCCGGCGGCGCCCTGCAGCGCTTCAGCCTGTTCGCGCTGAACGTGGTGCCCTACATCTCCTCCTCGATCATCATCCAGCTGCTGGTGCAGATCCTGCCCAGCCTGAAGGCGATCCAGAAGGAAGGCGAGTCCGGGCGGCGCAAGATCACCCAGTGGTCGCGCATCGGCGCGATCCCGCTGGCGGTCTTCCAGTCGGCCGGCATCGCCATCGCCCTGCAGAGCTCGGGCGCGCAGAACGGCATCCCGGTGGTCTATACCCCCGGAATGGGCTTCATCCTGACCGCGGTGGTGTCGCTGACCGCGGGCACGATGTTCCTGATGTGGCTGGGCGAGCAGGTGACCGAGCGCGGCATCGGCAACGGCGTCTCGCTGATCATCTTCGCGGGCATCGTCGCCGGCATGCCGGCCGCGGTGCTGGGCACGCTGGAGCAGGCGCGCAACGGCGACATCAGCGCGCTGTCGGTGATCGCGATCCTGGTGGTGGTGCTGGCGGCGACCTTCTTCGTGGTGTTCATGGAACGCGGCCAGCGCCGCATCACCGTGAACTACGCGCGCCGCCAGGGCGGACGCAGCGCGTACATGAACCAGTCCTCGTTCCTGCCGCTCAAGCTCAACATGTCCGGCGTGATCCCGCCGATCTTCGCCTCGAGCATCGTGATGTTCCCGGCGACGGCCTCCACCTGGTTCGGCCAGACGGGCGGTTCCGGCTTCCAGACCACGCTGCAGAAGATCAGCCAGGCGCTGTCGCCCGGCGAGCCGCTGCACATGATCCTCTACGGCGCGCTGATCGTCGGCTTCGCGTTCTTCTATACGGCGCTGGTGTTCAACTCGCAGGAAACCGCCGACAACCTGAAGAAGTCGGGCGCGCTGATCCCGGGCATCCGGCCGGGCAAGGCGACCGCCGAGTACATCGACGGCGTGCTGACCCGCCTGACCGCCGCCGGCGCGGTGTACCTGACGCTGGTGTGCCTGCTGCCGGAGGTGATGCGCAGCAAGCTCGGCGCCTCGTTCTACTTCGGCGGCACCTCGCTGCTGATCGTGGTGGTGGTGGTGATGGACTTCATCGCGCAGGTCCAGGCACACCTGATGTCGCACCAGTACGAGAGCCTGCTGAAGAAGGCCAACCTGAAGGGGCGGGGCGGCGCGCGCTAGCGCGACCCCGCCACGCCGGGCGGGAAGCCCGGCCGGCCCCCCGGGGCCAACGCACCAGGGAGAGCGACCGATCCGTCGGCAGCCCTCCAGCGAACCGGGCAGGATGCCCGGGCTTCCCGGCGCCACCGGGAGGCGAAGGACACCAGCCGGTCCGACCCACGCGCGGACCGGCACATGGGCGACCCGCGCGGCGGTCCCGCGCGCGGGTGGTTCCAGGCCAATCCGCGCGCCGGAGTAGCGCGCGGTGGCAGGCGGGGCGCCCTCGGCGCCAGGCCGGCCAGCCGGAGCCATCGCCGGAGCATGGGCACACTCCCCATGCCGGAGTCGTGGGCGCCTGGCGCCCGAGGCTTCCTAGGAACCCGGGACCCTGCTAGAATTTCCGATTCACTCGCCGAGCCTGAATGCGGGCCGGCCGCCAAATCAGTTGGAGATCGCCACATGGCGCGTATTGCGGGTGTCAACCTGCCTGCCCAGAAGCACGTCTGGGTGGGGCTGCAAAGCATCTACGGCATCGGCCGTACCCGTTCCAAGCAGGTCTGCGAGGCCGCCGGCGTGACGCCGTCGACCAAGATCCGCGACCTGTCGGAGCCCGAAGTCGAGCGCCTGCGCGCCGAGGTCGGCAAGTTCACGGTCGAGGGCGACCTCCGCCGCGAGGTCGGCATGGCGATCAAGCGCCTGATGGACCTCGGTTCCTATCGCGGCCTGCGCCACCGCCGCGGCCTGCCGCTGCGCGGCCAGCGCACCCGGACCAACGCGCGCACCCGCAAGGGCCCGCGCAAGGCCATCAAGAAGTAAGGGGTAAACAACCATGGCCAAGCCGGCTGCCGCCACCAAGGTCAAGAAGAAGATCAAGCGCGTCGTCACCGACGGCATCGCCCACGTCCACGCTTCTTTCAACAACACTATCGTCACGATCACCGACCGCCAGGGCAACGCGCTCTCGTGGGCGACCTCGGGCGGCGCGGGCTTCCGCGGCTCGCGCAAGTCGACCCCGTTCGCCGCGCAGGTCGCCGCCGAGAAGGCCGGCAAGGCCGCGCTCGACTACGGCGTGAAGTCGCTGGAAGTGCGCATCAAGGGTCCGGGTCCGGGCCGCGAGTCCGCCGTGCGTTCGCTGAACAACGTCGGTTACAAGATCACCAACATCATCGACGTGACGCCGATCCCGCACAACGGGTGCCGTCCGCCGAAGAAGCGCCGCGTCTAAGGGGGCTGGAAGAAAATGGCTCGTTATATCGGTCCCACCTGCAAGCTCGCCCGCCGCGAAGGCGCCGACCTCGGCCTGAAGTCGCCGGCCCGCGCGCTCGACTCCAAGTGCAAGCTGGAGCAGAAGCCCGGCCAGCATGGCGCCACCGCGCGCAAGGGCAAGCTGTCCGACTACGCCACCCAGCTGCGCGAGAAGCAGAAGGTCAAGCGCATTTACGGCCTGCTGGAGCGTCAGTTCCGCAACTACTACAAGAAGGCGTCGACCAGGAAGGGCAACACGGGTGAGAACCTGCTGCAGCTCCTCGAGACGCGCCTCGACAACGTCGTCTACCGCATGGGCTTCGCGGTGACCCGTCCGGCCGCGCGCCAGCTGGTCTCGCACCGCGGCGTGCTGGTCAACGGCAAGCCGGTCAACCTGCCGTCCTACGCGGTCAAGGCGGGCGATGCGATCGCGCTGTCCGAGCGCGCGCAGAAGCAGCTCCGCGTGCAGGAGTCGCTGACGGTGTCCGGCCAGATGGACCTGTCGCCGTCGTGGGTCGAGGTCGATTCGAAGAACTTCGCCGGCGTGTTCAAGGCGGTTCCGGATCGCGCCGACCTGCCGGCCGACATCAACGAAGCGCTGATCGTCGAGCTGTACAGCAAGTAATGGCGGCACCGCGGCCTGAGCGCCGCGGCCTGCCGCGCGCCCACGGCCGGTCCCCGCGACCGGCCGTCCCGGGCCTCCCAAAGCTTCAAACGCCCGCGCGGACCCCGCCGCGCCGGCACCGAGGAGAAGTCACACAATGACGGTTACCGCCCACCAGGTCCTGCGTCCCCGCGGCCCCCAGATCGAGCGCATCAGCGACCATCGCGCCAAGGTGGTGATCGAGCCGCTGGAGCGCGGTTACGGCCACACCCTCGGCAACGCGCTGCGCCGCGTGCTGCTGTCCTCGATCCCCGGCTTCGCGATCACCGAGGTCGAGATCGACGGCGTGCTGCACGAGTACACCACGGTCGAGGGCCTGCAGGAAGACGTGCTCGAGGTGCTGCTCAACCTCAAGGACGTCGCCATCCGCATGCACACCGGCGATTCCTCCACGCTGACCCTCGCCAAGCAGGGTCCGGGCGTGGTCACCGCCGGTGACATCCGCACCGACCACAACGTCGAGATCCTCAACCCCGGGCACGTCATCGCGCACCTGACCAAGGACACCGCGCTGAACATGCGGCTGAAGATCGAGCGCGGCTTCGGCTACCAGCCGGCCGCCGCCCGCCGCCGCCCGGACGAGGAAACCCGCGCGATCGGCCGGCTGATGCTGGACGCCTCGTTCTCGCCGGTGCGCCGCGTCGCCTACGCGGTCGAGGCCGCGCGCGTCGAGCAGCGCACCGACCTCGACAAGCTGGTCCTCGACATCGAGACCAACGGCACGATCGACGCCGAGGAAGCCGTGCGCACCGCCGCCGACATCCTCAGCGACCAGCTGTCGGTGTTCGGCGACTTCACCCACCGCGACCGCGGCGCCGCCAAGCCCGCCGCCGCCGGCGTGGATCCGATCCTGCTGCGCCCGATCGACGACCTCGAGCTGACCGTGCGTTCGGCCAACTGCCTCAAGGCCGAGAGCATCTACTACATCGGCGACCTGATCCAGAAGACCGAGGTCGAGCTGCTGAAGACGCCGAACCTCGGCAAGAAGTCGCTCACCGAGATCAAGGAAGTGCTCGCCCAGCGTGGCCTGTCGCTCGGCATGAAGCTCGAGAACTGGCCGCCGGCCGGCATCGCCTCGCACGGGATGATGGGCTGAGCGGATGCGCTAGCCGATGCCCTATCGGCATCGGCTGCATGCGCTCAGCGGCCGGCCATGGATGGCCGGGCAGGACGACCCGAAACAGCGGTCGTTGCGCCATGGATGGCAGCATCCAGAGTCGATTGATGTACCGGTAATCGTGTCACTAGCCGACGGGCCTCGCGGCCCGCGGCGCGCCGACCACGGATAGGCCGGCCAGGACCAGCGCAGTCCGAAGCTCCAGCGCCAGGATGGCGACAACGACGTCCAACAGCTCCAGCATTCAAAAGGAAACCTACCCATGCGCCACCAGAAGTCGGGCCGCAAGTTCAGCCGCACCAGCGCCCATCGCCAGGCGATGTTCGAGAACATGGCCGCGTCGCTGTTCAAGCACGAGCTCATCCGCACCACCCTGCCGAAGGCGAAGGAACTGCGCCGCGTCGCCGAGCCGCTGATCACCCTCGCCAAGGTCGACAGCGTCGCCAACCGCCGACTCGCCTTCGCGCGCCTGCGCGACAAGGAAGCGGTCGGCACCCTGTTCACCGTGCACGGCCCGCGCTATGCCACCCGCCCGGGCGGCTACCTGCGCATCCTCAAGTGCGGCTTCCGCGCCGGCGACAACGCGCCGATGGCCTACGTCGAGCTGGTCGACCGCCCGCAGGCCGCCGGCTGAGCCCGACGCGCACCGCGTGATCCCTGGAAGCCCCGGTCCCGCCGGGGCTTCTGCTTTCCGGGGGAGGAGCGCCCTCGCACTTCCCAAGCTGGCGCGCGGCCCGCTATCTTCGCGTGCATGAATGCGAACCCCTTCCGCTGGTCCTTCCGCGCGCAATGCCTCGCGGCCTTCCTCGCGTGCGCAGGCCTGCTCGCCTTCGCGCTGTACGAGCAACTGCACGTGGGGCTGGTGCCTTGCCCACTGTGCATCTTCCAGCGCATCGCCTTCACCGTCACCGGCGTGGTGTTCCTGATCGCGGGCCTGCATGCGCCACGCGGCGCGGGCGGGCGCCGCGCGTACGCGCTGCTGGCGCTGCTTGCGGCGCTGGCCGGCGTCGGCATCGCCGGGCGCCACGTCTGGATCCAGCACCTGCCGCCCGACCAGGTGCCGGCATGCGGCCCGGGGCTCGATTACCTGCGGGAACTGTTGCCGCTCACGGGCGTGATCAGGACCGTGCTCACCGGTTCGGGCGAATGCGCCAAGGTCGACTGGACGCTGCTCGGCCTGTCGATGGCCGAGTGGGGACTGGCCTGGTTCGTGTTGCTGGCGCTGTGGGCGCTCGTGCTGCTCATGCGCCGGCACCGCCGCCGCGGCCGCTGAGGACCGCCGCCCGCGGTTGCGGCGCGCGGCAGCGGGGGCGATGATGCGCCTCCGTCGTCCAGCCCACGCCGCAATGCCGCAGATCGACCGCACCCTGCAACCCGTGAAGCTGTCGCCCGACTGGACGCCGGCGTCGTGGCGGGCGCGGCCGTCGGCGCAGATGCCGGTTTATCCGGACGCACGGGAGCTCGACGCCGCGCTCGCCGAGCTGCACGCATTGCCGCCGCTGGTCACCTCGTGGGAGATCCTCGCGCTCAAGCAGCGCCTGGCCGAGGCGCAGGAAGGCCGTCGCTTCCTCCTGCAGGGCGGCGACTGCGCGGAAAGCTTCCGCGAATGCAGCTCCGAGGTGATCTCCAACCGCCTCAAGGTGCTGCTGCAGATGAGCCTGGTGCTGGTGCACGGGCTGCGCCTGCCGGTGGTGCGCGTGGGCCGCTTCGCCGGCCAGTACGCCAAGCCCCGCTCGGCCGACACCGAGACGATCGGCGGGGTCACCCTGCCGAGCTACCGCGGCGACATCATCAACGGCGCCGCCTTCACGCCGGAGGCGCGCACGCCGGATCCGCGCCGGATGATCAAGGCGCACGCGCGCTCGGCGATGACGATGAACTTCGTGCGCGCGCTGATCGACGGCGGCTTCGCCGACCTGCACCACCCCGAATACTGGGACCTCGGCTGGGTCACCCATTCGCCGCTCGCCGACGAATACCGGCACATGGTCGCCGGCATCGGCGACGCCGTGCGCTTCATGGAAACGCTGTCCGGCAGCGAGGTGCACAACCTCAACCGGGTCGACTTCTACACTTCGCACGAAGCGCTGCTGCTGCCTTACGAGGAAGCGCAGACGCGGCAGGTGCCGCGGCAGTGGGGGTGGTTCAACCTCAGCACGCACCTGCCGTGGATCGGCATGCGCACCGCCGCGATCGACGGCGCCCACGTGGAGTATTTCCGCGGCATCCGCAACCCCATCGCGGTCAAGGTCGGTCCTTCGGTCGGGTCCGACCAGCTGCTGCGCCTCATCGAGCTGCTCAATCCCGACGACGAGGCGGGCCGGCTGACGCTGATCCACCGTATGGGTGCCACCAACGTCGCGGCCAGGCTGCCCGCGCTGCTCGATGCCGTACGCCGCGAAGGCCGCCGCGTGCTGTGGGTCTGCGACCCGATGCACGGCAACACCGAAGCCACCGCCAACGGCTACAAGACCCGGCGCTTCTCCAACATCCGCGACGAGCTCGAGCAGGCCTTCGAACTGCACGCCGCGGCC
>JBQCFN010000141.1:0-3128 GCA_051959035.1 Lysobacteraceae bacterium
CGGCACCGGCAGGTTCTCGATCAGCCAGTCGTACAGCGGCCGGTGATCCTCGAACTCGAGCGTGCAGATCGAGTGAGTGACGCCCTCGATCGCGTCCGACTGGCCGTGGGCGAAGTCGTAGAGCGGATAGATGCACCACTCGTCGCCCGTCCGCGGGTGCGTCGCGTGCAGGATCCGGTAGAGCACCGGATCGCGGAGATTGATGTTCGGCGAGGCCATGTCGATCTTGGCCCGCAGCACGTGCCCGCCGTCCGGAAACTTGCCGGCGTGCATGCCTTCGAACAGCTCGAGGTTCTCCGCGATCGAGCGATCGCGATACGGACTGTTGCGGCCCGGCTCGGTGAGCGTGCCGCGGTAGGCGCGCACTTCCTCGGCGCTGAGGTCGCAGACGAAGGCGTCGCCCTGGCGGATCAGCTGCTCGGCGGCGAGGTAGAACACTTCGAAATAGTCCGAGGCATGGCGCAGCGCGTGCCAGTCGAAGCCGAGCCAGCGCACGTCGTCCTGGATCGCGCGCACGTACTCCGGGTCTTCCTTCGCCGGGTTGGTGTCGTCCAGGCGCAGGTTGCACCAGCCGCCGAACTCGGCGGCCACCCCGAAGTCCAGGCAGATCGCCTTGGCGTGGCCGATGTGCAGGTAGCCGTTGGGCTCGGGCGGGAAGCGCGTGCGCACCGCCGCGTGCTTGCCGGAGGCGAGGTCTTCGCGGACGATCTGGCGGATGAAGTCGTTCCGCGCCGGAGCTTCGGCGGGGACGGCGGTCTGGGAGTCTGCGTGGGCCACGGATTCGGCGGGGTCGGACACGGCGGCAGGGGCGGCGAAAACAAGCCGCCAGTGTAGCCGAGGCCCCGGGGCCGGCAGCGGAAACGCCAATTTGGCACGCATCTTGCGAGCCATGACGCTGGCGTGACCGGCACGACAAGGGGGGACCATGCGGGTCGTCTACGAAGCCGCGAACCTGATCGACGCCTACCTGGTGCGCCACGCGCTGGAGGGCGCGGGGATCCCCGCCTTCGTGCGCGGCGAGGCGCTGCTGGGCGGGATCGGGGAACTGCCGGCCTGCGGGCTGGTGGCGGTGTGCGTGCCCGACCTGGCCTGGCCCGAGGCCGACGCGCTGGTGCGCACGCTGCCGCTGGTGGTCGGCGAGCCGCGGGAGCGCGACCGCCCCTGGCCCGCGGGCGCGGTCGGGGCCTGAGCATGGGCTTGCGCGACTACGCCCGCGAAGGCCTGGTCGGCATCGGCATCGTCGCCCTGCTGGCGCTGTTCGCCACCGGCGTGCTGTCCGCGGCCCCCGCGGTGGACGCGACCACGCCGCTGGTGATCGAGCCCGCCCCGGGCAGCACCCTCGCCCGCGACGGCGAGGCCCTGCTGCTCCCCGGCGGCACCCAGCCCAGCGCGAGCGCGACCCTGCGCTTCGTCCTGCCGCCGCCGGCGGACACCCGCTGGGTGCTGTGGATCGACCGCGACCCGGTCGACGCCCTGTGGCTGGAGCGGCCCGGCTGGCGCAGCGTGCGGCACGACTTCTTCCGCCCCGTGGCCGAGGAGGGCATGCTGCCGAGCGGCTTCGTGTTCCCGCTGCCGGCCGACTGGCAGGGCGAGGTGCGCCTGGTGCTGCACGCCCGGGGGCACGTGCACGCCGCCCTCCATCCGCGGCTGTTGCGCGAAGCCGGCGCCGGCCATGTCGCCTACCGCCGCATCGCGCTGGCCAGCGCCGTCTACGCCGGGCTGGCGGTGCTCGCGCTGCTGGCGCTGGCGCTGTACTCGGCCGCCCGCGAAGCCTCCTTCCTCGCGCTCGCGGGCTGCGCTGGCGTGGCCCTGCTGCTGGTCGCCGCCAGCAACGGGCACCTGTACGCGGTGCCGCTGCTGCGCCTGCTGGCGGCCTGGCGCGGCCAGGGCCTGTGGGCGCTCGGCCTGCTGTTCTGCGCGGCGGTGCTGCAGCTGCTGTTGCGCTATGCCGACCTGCGCGCGGGCGGACTCGCGGCCACGCGCTGGTTCGACCTGGCCAGCATCCTGCTCGCCGGCCTCGCCGCGCTGTGCCTGCTGGACCTGCATGCGCTGGCGGGGTGGCTGCAGTCGGCGGTCACGGTGGCCAGCCTCGGCGCCGCGGCGGCCACGCTGGTGGTGATGCTCGACGCCGTGCAGCGCCGCGTGCCGATGGCCTTGCCGCTGCTGCTGCTCGGCGTGCTGACGTGCGTCGCGGCGCTGGCACGCGCCGCGCTGTCGCACGGCGTGCTGCCGGACATGCTGTGGACCCGCGCCGGTTACCAGCTCGCCCTGCCGCCGACCGCCGCGGTGCTGATGATCGGCCTGATCAGCCGGATCGGCGAATACCGCGACCAGCGCGACCGTGACCACCTCGCCCGGCTGGATTCCGAGCGCCGCATGGCGCGCGAGGCGGCGCGCGCCGAACTCACCCTCGCCCTGCAGACCCAGCTGCGCGCGCTGCCGGCCGCCGACATCGAATGGACCGCGTTCCGGCTGCTGCTCGAACACCTGCTGCCGCAGGTGCCGGTGCAGTCCGGCGCGGTGGTCGCGTACGGCTACCACGGGCACGACCTGCTGCTGGTCGAACCCGTCGCCGCCAAGCCCGCGGTGCAGGACGACATCGCCGCCCGCAGCCTTGCGCTGCGCCGCCTCGCCCACGCCGGCGTGCCGCTGCAGCAGCCGCGCACGCTGCAGGCACTGCCGGTGATGGAAGCGGTGCAGCCGCTGGCGGTGCGCGCGCCCGGCTGGGGCGTGCTGCTGCTGCAGCGGGCCGGCAGCGAGGGCTTCAGTACCGAGGAACTGGCGCTGGCCGGCGAGTTCGCGCGGCTGGCGGTGCTGCATGCGGACGAGGCGCTGGCGGCCGTCCAGCTGCGCCGCTCGGCCGAGCTGGACGCGCTCACCGGCACCTTCAACCGCCGCAGCATCGACCTGTGGCTCGCGCGCGCCTTCCTCGACGCGCACCGCCAGCAGCACCCGCTGTCGGTGCTGTTCAGCGACGTCGACCACTTCACGGCCATCAACGACCGCATCGGCCATTCCGGCGGCGACCACTGCCTGCGCGAGGTGGCGCGGATCCTGCGTGGCGCGCTGGACGAGGGCGACCTGCTCGGCCGCTACGGCGGCGAGGAGTTCGTGGTGCTGCTGCCCGG
>JBQCFN010000142.1:0-10374 GCA_051959035.1 Lysobacteraceae bacterium
TAGTGGGTGATGCGCTGCGGCGACACCGTGCGCCGGGTCTGCTCGTCGGTGGAGCGCGCGCGGTAGTCGAAGCTCAGCTGCTTGCGCGCCAGCACGCCGGAGGCGACCGCGCGGAAGGTCGCCTCGTCCATCCGTCGCGGACGGCTGGCGATCACCCGCACGCGCTCGACCGGGAACTCGCTGCCGCCGGCCTGTTCCGCCAGCAGCTTCTCGATCCGCTCCTGCAGCGGCGCCAGCGCGGTGGCGAGGAAGCCGCCGCCGCTGCGGGTGAGCAGCTGCTGCGCGGCGAGCAGCCCGTACAGCTCCTCGGAACTCAGCCACAGGCCCGGCAGCTCGAAGCGCTCGTCCTCGTTCGGGTCGTAGCGGAAGCCGGCCTCGCCGTCGCCGACCACCGGCGCCATCAGGCCGTCGCGCAGGAACGCGAGGTCGCGATAGACGGTCGCGCGCGAGCAGCCGAGTTCGTCCATGAGACGGGCCACCGTCACCGGCCGGCGCGCGGCCTGCAGGATGCGGTGGAGGGCGTTGATGCGTTCGTAGCGGTCCATGCACGCCATTATGCGCAAGCCGGACGGTTCTATAGTGGACGCCCCCGGACCCGGAGCCCGCGCATGCGCCCGACCCACCGCATCCTCGTCGCCGCCCTGCTGGCGGTGCTGGCGGCCTGCAGCCGGAACCCGTCGGCGTCCGCGGCCGCGGCGCCGGTGGCCGCGGCGCGGCCGGCGGCGGCACCGGCCGACCCGCGTGCCGAGGTGCAGGCGGCGATGGATCGCTTCCTGGCCGCGCGCAGCTTCCACGCCACGATGCGGTTGAAGGGCGGCGCGCAGGGACTGGCGATCACCGACGCCGACTTCGTCGCCCCCGACCGCTACCGCATCACCATTCCGAACGTCGGCACCCAGACCGTCATCGGCGGCACGATGTACATGACCACGCACGGCCACACCATGCGGGTCCCGATGCCGGCCGGCACCCTGGCCCAATGGCGCGACCCGGCGCGCATCTCCGGCAACCTGGCGGCGGTGCGGGTGGAGGCGCTGGGCGCCGACAGCCTCGGCGGCGCGCCAGCGCGCAAGTACGCGCTGCACCACGCGCAGCCGCGGCCGCTGGAGGTGCTGCTGTGGGTGGGCGAGGACGGCCGCCCGCTGCAGGTGCAGGTCGACAGCCGGATGCAGGGCCATCCGGTGCAGAGCAGCGTGCGCTATTCGCGCTACGACGATCCCGCGATCGCCATCCAGGCGCCGCGCTGAGCGCGACGGGCATGAAGGAACCGATCCTCAACCTGTCCGCGTCGCCCGGCGACGAGGTGAAGTCGACCACCTGCTACATGTGCGCGTGCCGCTGCGGCATCAAGGTGTGGCTGCAGGACGGGCGCATCCGCTACATCCAGGGCAACCCGGAGCATCCGGTCAACCGGGGCGTGCTGTGCGCCAAGGGCTCGGCCGGGATCATGCAGCACACCTCGCCGGCGCGGCTGTCGAAGCCGCTGCTGCGGGTGGGCGAGCGTGGCGCGGGTGAGTTCAGGGAAATCGAATGGGAGGAGGCGCTGCGGATCGCGACCGCCTGGCTCGCGCCGATCCGCGAACGCAATCCCGACGAACTGGCCTTCTTCACCGGCCGCGACCAGTCGCAGGCATTGACCGGCTGGTGGGCGCAGCAGTTCGGCACGATCAACTACGCCGCGCACGGCGGCTTCTGCTCGGTCAACATGGCCGCCGGCGGGCTGTACACGCTCGGCGGTTCGTTCTGGGAATTCGGCGAGCCCGACTGGGACCACACCCGCTACCTGGTGCTGTGGGGCGTGGCCGAGGACCACGACTCCAACCCGATCAAGCTCGGCCTCGGCAAGCTCAAGGCGCGCGGCGCCAAGATCGTGGCGGTCAACCCGGTGCGCACAGGCTACGGCGCGGTGGCCGACGAATGGATCGGCATCCGCCCCGGCACCGACGGGCTGTTCGCGTTCGCGCTGGTGCACGAGCTGCTGCGCACGCAGCGGATCGACCTCGACTACCAGGTGCGCTATGCCAACGTGCACTGGCTGGTGGTGCGCCACCCGGGCGGCGCGGACGACGGCCTGTTCGCCCGCGACGCGGAGGGCCATCCGCTGTGCGCCACCGGGCCGGGCGGGTTCGCCCGCGCCGACGCGGTCGACATCAGCCCCGCCGTCGCCGGCGAATTCGTGCTGCCCGACGGCCGCCGCGCGGTGCCGGTGTTCCAGCTGGTCGTCGAGCGCTACGGCGATCCGCGATACAGCCCCGACGCCGTCGGCGAACGCTGCGGCATTCCGCCCGACACCATCCGCCGGATCGCACGCGAGCTCGCCGAAGCCGCGTTCGACGGCGGGCTCGAGCTGCCGATTCCCTGGACCGACGCCTGGGGCCGCGAGCACGCGACGATGCCAGGCCGCCCGGTCAGCATGCACGCGATGCGCGGCATCAGCGCGCACAGCAACGGCTTCCACACCTGCCGCGCGCTGCACCTGCTGCAGCTGCTGCTGGGCGCGGTCGACACGCCGGGTTCGTTCCGCTACCAGCCGCCGTATCCCAAGCCGATCCCGCCGGCCAACCGCCCCGGCCGCGCGCGCAAGGACAACGGCGCGCTCGACGCCGGTCCGCTCGGCTTCGTGCACGGGCCGGAGGACCTGCTGGTGGATGGCGACGGCCAGCCGCGCCGCATCGACCACGCGTACTCGTGGCGCTACCCGCTCGCCGCGCACGGGATGATGCACGCGCTCATCCGCAACGCGTGGGCCGGTGATCCGTACCGGATCGACACGCTGATGATGTTCATGGCCAACATGAGCTGGAACTCGGCGATGAACACCGCGCAGACCATGCACTGGCTCACCGACAAGGATGAGACCGGCGCATACCGCATCCCGCGCATCATCTACAGCGACGCCTACGCCTCGGAGATGGTCGCCTACGCCGACCTGGTGCTGCCCGACACCACCTACCTCGAGCGCTTCGACGCGATCTCGCTGCTCGACCGCCCGATCTCCGACGCCGACGGCGCGGCCGACGCGATCCGCCATCCGCTGTTCGACCCCGCTACCCAGCCCGGCGCCGACGGCCGCCCGCGCGACGTGCGCGGCTTCCAGTCGGTGCTGCTCGAACTCGGCGCGCGCCTCGGCCTGCCCGGCATGGTGAACGCCGACGGCACGCCGGCCTACCGCGACTACGCCGACTACATCGTCCGCCACGAACGCGCGCCCGGCGTCGGCCTGCTCGCCGGCTGGCGCGGCGCGGACGGCAGCGAACACGGCAAGGGCGCGCCGAATCCCGGCCAGCTGCAGCGCTACATCGCGCACGGCGGCTGGTGGCACGCGCCGGTGCCCGAGCGCGGCCGCTATTACAAGATGGCCAACCGCGACTACCTCGAGTGGGCGCAGCGGATGGGCTTCGTCGCCAGCGCGGAACCCATCGTGCTGCAGCTGTATTCGGAAACGCTGCAGAAGTTCCGCCTCGCCGCGCAGGGGCACGGCGCGCTGCAGCCACCGGACGCGGAGCGCGAGCGCATCGCCACCTATTTCGATCCGCTGCCGGTTTGGTACGCGCCGTTCGAGCAGGCCGAAGTCGCGCGCGAGGACTTCCCGCTCAGCGCGATCACCCAGCGGCCGATGTTCATGTACCACGCCTGGGGCTCGCAGAACGCCTGGCTGCGGCAGATCGCCACCCGCAACTTCCTCTACCTGCACCCGGACACCGGCGCGCGCCACGGCATCGCCGACGAGGACTGGATCGAGGTGACGTCCCACCACGGCACGATCACCGTGCAGGCGAAGTTCGCGGCCAACGTGCAGCCGGACACCGTGTGGAGCTGGAACGCGATCGGCAAGCGGCGCGGCGCGTGGCGGCTGGCGAAGGACGCGCCGGAAGGACGCGCGGGCTTCCTGCTCAACCACCTGATCTCCGACCGCACGCCAGGCGGCGACTACGCCAACGCCGACCCGGTCACCGGCCAGGCCGCGTGGTTCGACCTGCGCGTGCGCATCGCGAAGGCGCCGCCGCGCAACGACCGCAGCGAGCCGCAGTTCGCGCCGCTGCCGTACGGCGAGGCGAACGAGTCGCCGCTGCGCTACGGCGCCGCATTCCGCAACCGCAACTTCCGGAGCAAGGCCAAGCCGTGACCGACCTGCCGCCGCCGTCGAAGAAGAAGCTGGGCCTGGTGATCGACCTCGACACCTGCGTCGGCTGCCACGCCTGCGCGGTCGGCTGCAAGCAGTGGAACAGCGGCGGCATCGCCGGCCCGCTGACCGACGAGCAACCCTACGGCGCCGAGCCGAGCGGGGTGTGGTTCAACCGCGTGCACAGCTACGAGCTGGCGGCGAGCGACGCTCCCGCCGCTGCCCGCGGGGCGGATCCGGGCACGCGCGCCGGCGGACGTCCGGCATCCGCGACGGGCACGCACGGCGGCCCCGCCTGCGACGCGAGCGCGCCGCAACCCGCGATGACCCTGCACTTCCCGCGCTCCTGCCTGCATTGCGAGACGCCCGCCTGCGTCACCGTCTGCCCGACCGGCGCCAGCTACAAGCGCGCCGAGGACGGCATCGTGCTGGTCGACGAGGACAAGTGCATCGGCTGCAAGCTGTGCAGCTGGGCCTGCCCCTACGGCGCGCGCGAATACAGCGCGGTCGAAGGGGTGATGAAGAAATGCACCCTCTGCGTGGACCGCATCTACAACGAGCAATTGCCCGAGGCCGAGCGCGTGCCGGCCTGCGTGCAGGTCTGCCCGACCCGCGCGCGCCACTTCGGCGACCTCGGCGACCCGGACTCGGACGTGTCGAGGCTGGTCGCCGAACGCGGCGGCGTCGCGCTGATGCCCGACCTCGGCTACGCGCCGGTGAACCGCTACCTGCCGCCGCGGCCACGGCGCGCGGGCGGCGACGCCGCCTGCGACGACGCCGAACCCGCGCCGGCCGGCATCGCCGCCTGGCTCAACCGCCTCGTCCGGCGCTAGGAGATCCCATGACCGACCCGACCCACGTCCTCGTCACCACCACTGACGGCTTCGAAGGCCGCCGCATCGTCGCCTACAAGGGCCTGGTCGGCGGCGACGCCATCCTCGGCGCCAACATGTTCCGCGACTTCTTCGCGGGCATCCGCGACATCCTCGGCGGCCGTTCCGGCAGCTACGAGCGCGTGCTGCGCCGGGCCAAGGACGAGGCGATCAACGACATGCTCGAGCAGGCGCGCGAGCTCGGCGCCAACGCGGTGGTCGGCGTCGACCTCGACTACGAGACCATCACCATCCACGAAGGCGGCGCGATGCTGATGGTGTCTGCGTCGGGCACCGCGGTGGTGGTCGAATAACGATGCATCCCGCGCTCTCGGTCATCTTCTTCACCACCCTCTCGGGTGCCGGCTACGGGCTGCTGTTCTGGGCCGCGCTGGAGGCGCTGCCCGGCCGCGTGGCGGCGCGGCCGCTGCTGTGGTCGGTGGCGCTGGCGCTCGCGCTGTCGACGCTCGGCCTGGCCAGCTCGCTGTTCCACCTCGGCAAGCCGGGGCGCGCGTGGCGGGCGTTCTCGCAGTGGCGCACGTCGTGGCTGTCGCGCGAGGGCGTGATGGCGGTGGCGACGGCGGTCGTCGCGCTGGCGCTGGCGGCGGCGCTGCTGCCCGGCCTGCTCGATGCGCAGGCTTCCGGCGCGCCCGCGCGGCTGGCCGCGCCCGGCATGGCGGTCGCGCTGCTGGCAATGGCGTGCGTGCTGGCGACCGTGCACTGCACGGCGATGATCTACGCCTCGCTCAAGCCGATCCCGGCCTGGCGGCACGGGCTGGTGCCGGTCGCCTACCAGCTGTTCGCGCTGCTCAGCGGCGGCCTGCTGTTCCGCGCCGTGGCCGCAACCGGCGCGTCTGCGTCCGCCACGCTGCTGCCGGCGCCGGCCTGGGCGCTGCTCGCGCTCGCGCTGTGCCTGCTCAAGTGGCGCTACTGGCGCGACATCGACCGCGCGCCGCTGCCGGCCACGCGCGGCGACGCCATCGGCCTGCCCCACCGGCAGGTGGCGGTGTTCGAGCGCCCGCACACCGAAGCCAATTACCTCACCCGCGAGATGGCCTTCGTGCTCGCCCGGCGGCATGCCCGGCGGTTGCGCCTGCTCGCGGTGGCGCTGCTCGGCATCGCGGCGCTCGCCGGCCTGCTTTCCGGCGGCCATGCAGCGCTGTGGGTGCTGGCGGCCGTGGCGGCGCTCGCCGGTGCGTTCGTCGAGCGCTGGCTGTTCTTCGCCGAGGCGAAGCACCTGGTGACGCTGTACTACTGAGCGGTGCCGCGCGGCGCGCCCGCGCGCAGGAAGCCGCGTGCACTCGGACAGGCCGCCCGCGGGGCCGCACGCGGGCTCAGGACCGGAACGGCCCCGTATCCGGCTCGGCCTCGGCCGCGAGCAGGGCGCCGGCGCCCTGCGCGAGCAGCAGTTCCGCAACCTGCCGACCGAGCGCTTCCGGCGTCGCCGCGGCACCACGCGCATCGGCGCGGATGATCTGCCCGTCGCGCGCGGAGCCGACCAGTCCGGCAAGCGCCAACGCCTCGCCATCGCGCTGCGCGAATGCCGCGACCGGCACGTGGCAGCTGCCGTGCAGCGCGCGGTTCATCGCGCGCTCGGCCTCGACGCAGGCGCGGGTGGGCGCGTCGTCGAGCACGCGCAGCAGCGCGTGCACCGCTGAATCCGCGTCGCGCGATTCGATCGCGATCGCGCCCTGCGCCGGCGCCGGCAGCCAGTCGGGCGCGGCCAGCCGCGCGCGGATCCGCGCGTCGAAGCCCAGCCGCTGCAGGCCCGCGCAGGCGAGCACGATCGCGTCGTAGTCGCCGGCGTCGAGCTTCGCCAGCCGCGTGTTGACGTTGCCGCGCAGGTCGACCAGCCGCAGGTCCGGCCGCCGCGCGCGCAGCTGCGCCTGCCGGCGCAGCGACGAGGTGCCCACGCGCGCGCCCTGCGGCAGCGCCTCCAGGCGATCGAAGCGGTTGCTGACGAAGGCGTCGGCCGGATCGGCGCGGGCTAGGATCGCCGGCAGCGCGAACCCGGGCTCCAGCTCCATCGGCACGTCCTTGAGCGAATGCACCGCGCAATCGGCTTCGCCGCGCTGCATCGCCAGCTCCAGCTCCTTCAGGAACAGGCCCTTGCCGCCGTTCGCCGCGCGCGAGCGGTCGAGCACCTCGTCGCCGCGCGTGCTCAGCGGCACCAGTTCGACCCGCAGCCCCGGATGCGCCGCGCGCAGCCGTCCGGCGACGTGTTCGGTCTGCCACAGGGCGAGCGGGCTCTTGCGGGTGGCGATGCGCAGGACGGTCATGCGCGCATTATCGCCTCGATCGGCCATTCACGCTTGACGTCGGCCTCTCATTCGAGCGTTGGGCCAACACCGACGAGCACGCCACCCGACTGCCCTATGCGTGCCGCAGATGCGGAACTTCCTCGGGAAAAGGCCCCGGCTTGTTTTCACCGACCGTGATTTCGAAGCAGCGCGGCTGCTGCAATCCCGGCGGGAGGCAGTCCATGGCACGGCTCGAACAGGAAGAGCACCGCGATAGCCGACAAGGACCACCGCGACACGCTCATTTCTTCCGTTCCATCCAGCGCCGTCCTCACAGGTGCCGGATCGTCTCGCGCAGGTGCGCCACGCAGCGGCGGCTGACTTCCAGCGGCTGCTTGCCGTGGCGCAGCACCGCCTGCACGTGGCCGTCGGCGGCGCGCTTGAGTTCGACGATCTCGTGGCGGGCGACCAGGCAGTTGCGATGGATGCGCACGAAGCGCTCGCCGAACTCCTCCTCCAGCGACTTCAGCGATTCCTCGATCAGGTCCTCGCCGCGGGCGTGGTGGACGACGACGTACTTTTCCTCGGCCTGCAGGTAGTGCACGTCCTCGATCGGGATCAGGCGCAGGCTGCCGCGCATGCGCGCGCACAGGTGGGTGCGGCGCTGGCCGGGCTGCCCGCCGGTGGCCTGGCCGCGGCCGGCGGCGAAGGTGCGCACGCGGTCGAGCGCGGCGGCCAGGCGCTCCGGCCGCACCGGCTTGACCAGGTAGTCGATCGCCTGGGCGTCGAAGGCGGACAGCGCGTGCGCGTCGAAGGCGGTGCAGAACACCACCGCCGGGCGCGGTTCGAATGCGGCGAGGTGGCGCGCGGTCTCGAGGCCGTCGATGCCGGGCATCTGGATGTCGAGCAGGACCAGGTCGGGCTGGTGGTCGGCGCAGGCGTGCAGGGCGGCGTGGCCGTCGCCCGCCTCGGCGACGACGCGGATGCCCGGCTGCGCGGCGAGCAGCTCGCGCAGGCGCGTCCGCGCCAGCGGCTCGTCGTCGACGATCACCACCTTCATGCTGCGACCACCCGCGCTGCCGTCATTCATGCCGGCACCCGTTCGTGGCGGCGCTCAGTGCGCCGGGTCCCCGGCCCAGCCCTCGTCGGCGATGGGCACTTCGAGTTCGCAGCGATAGTAGCCCGCGTCCCAGCCGGCCGTCATGCGCGCGCGGGGGCCGAAGGCATGGGCCAGGCGCAGGCCGACGCTGCGCTGGGCATGCCCGGCGCCACCGCCCAGGACGCCGCCTGCGGCGGCCGGCGCGGGGTTGCGCACCACCACGTGCAGGCAACTGCCGCCGACGCCGAGGGCGATCTCCACCGTGCCGCCCTCCGCCAGCCGCGAAACGCCGTGCAGCACCGCGTTCTCGACCAGCGGCTGCAGCACCAGCCGCGGCAGCGGCTGCCGCCAGGGCAGCGGCTCGTGGCGCGTCCATTCCACCCGCAGGCGCGGGCCCAGGCGCAGCGCTTCGATCGCGAGGTAGCGCTCGGCCAGCTCGACCTCCTCGGCCAGCGACGAATTGGCCTCGCCCGCACCCAGCGCGGCGCGGAACAGGTCGGACAGGTCCAGCACCGCGCGCTCGGCCACCGCCGGATCGTGGCGGACCAGCCCGGCGATGGCGTTCATGCTGTTGAACAGGAAATGCGGCCGGATCCGTGCCTGCAGCGCGTCGGCCTCGGCGCGCGCGCTGGCGCGCACCTGCGCCTGCCAGCCGTCGATGACGTAGAGGTAGCGCAGCACCACGCCGGTGATCAGCGCGGCGATGGCGGCGCTGCCCGCAGAGAATTGCGCCAGCCGGACCGTTTCCGGGACCAGCCGCGTGCCGAGGCTGCGGTCGAGCTGGTACAGCATCGCCGCGCCGAGCAGCGCGATCCCCGCCGCGCCCGCCACCGCCACCGCCGCGCCGAGCGCCATCGGCAGGCGCGACACCTGCCGCCGCGACACGCACAACAGCACCGCGATGGTCAGCGCCAGCCACAGCGCGAAGGCGCTCGCCGAGACGAAGCGCTGCAGGTTCCAGCGCGCGCCGCCGTCGGGCGCGAAGGCGAGCACCAGCACGACCAGCTCGGCCACGCCGAACATCGTGGCCAGCCGCGGCAGGCGGCACAGGTCCGGCAGCCAGGGATCGCGGTCGCGCGCGGGGCCCATGTCCTGGCTCATCCGGCCGCGGCGAACCGCCGCGACAGCCAGTCGCCGAGGTCGCGCACCTCCTCGGCGCAGACCGAATGCGGCATCGCGTAGCGGTGCCAGTCGACGCGGAAGCCAAGCGAAGCCAGCACGCGCGCGCTGGCTTCGCCCGCCGCGTACGGCACCACCGGATCGAGCGTGCCGTGCGCCATGAACACCGGCTGCGCATTGGCGCCATTGGCCAGGCGCCGGGCGGCGCGATCGGCCATCGGCAGGTAGGTCGAGAGCGCGGCGATGCCGGCGAAGGGGGTCGCGCGCAGCAGCCCCGCGGCGAGCGCGATCGCGCCGCCCTGCGAAAAGCCGGCGAGGACGATGCGGTGCGCGGGGACGCCGCGCTCCGCCTCGCGCGCGACCAGCGCCTCGACCTGGGCGACGGATTCGTCCACGCCGGCCTCGTCGGCGCGCTGCGCCAGGTCGAGGTCGCGGATGTCGTACCAGGCGCGCATGCGCACGCCGCCGTTGATGGTCACCGCGCGCACCGGCGCGTGCGGGAACACGAAGCGGATCGCGGGCCAGTCGCGCCGCACGAGCTCCGGCACGATCGGCGCGAAGTCGTTGCCGTCGGCGCCGAGCCCGTGCAGCCAGAGGATGCTCCACTGCGGCTGCGGGCCGGTTTCGCGTTCGATGGTGTCGAGGAGGTCCATCGCCGCATTGTGGCGATGGCGCCCGGGCCTGCGTCAACCCGCGGCGATGGCCGGGTCCGCGGCCGGCAAGGGCCCGGCCACCGGCAGTTCACCGGCGGACAGGGGATCGATGGCGTACGGGTGCACGGTGTCGAGGAAGCCGGGTTGCGCGCGCACGCGTTCGATCCAGGCCCGGAAGTGCGGGTAGCGCACCGGCGGAATGCCGGCCTCCTCCGCGCGGCTGGCATAGGCGAACAGCGCCATGTCGGCGATGGTGTAGGCGTCCCCG
>JBQCFN010000143.1:0-5794 GCA_051959035.1 Lysobacteraceae bacterium
CGCGCGGCGAGCGGCTGCGCCAGGAACTGCGCCTGCCAGCGCGGATCGCGCGTCTGCGCTCGGAACTGCTGGTAGGCGGTGTCGTCGGTGCACAGCAAATCGCCGTGCATCAGCAGGGTCGGCTGCCCGTGCAGGAGGATCACGGCGGGGTCGGGGAGCAGGGTCAGGCCGGCGCGCGCCGCGTAGTCCGCGCCGAGCAGGAAATCGCGATTGCCGCGCTGGAAGTACACCGGCACGCCGCGTTCGCGCAGGGCCGACAGTTTCTCCGCCACGTAGCGGCCGGTCTCCGACGGATCGTCGTCGCCCACCCAGGCCTCGAACAGGTCGCCGAGGATGTACAGGGCCTCCGCGCCGCGCGCCTCGTCATCGATGAAGCGGCCGAACAACTCGGTGATCGCGGGGCGTCCGGCGTCGAGGTGGAGGTCGGAGATGAACAGCGTGGTCATCGGGCCATTGTACGGGCCGGCCCGCGGCCGCACCGGGCCGTGCGTCCTGCTCCCGTAAAATGGCGTTTTGCCCCGGACGCCCCCGCAATGGCCTGCCGCACCCGCTTCGCCCCCAGTCCCACCGGCTACCTGCACATCGGCGGCGCGCGCACCGCGCTGTACTGCTGGCTGGAGGCGCGCCGCCGCGGCGGCCAGTTCATCCTGCGCATCGAGGACACCGACCGCGAGCGCAGCACCCAGGCCGCGATCGACGCGATCCTGCAGGCGATGGACTGGCTGGGCCTGGACTACGACGAAGGCCCGATCTACCAGACCGCGCGCATCGACCGCTATCGCGAGGTCGCCGAGCAGATGGTGGCCGCCGGAACCGCCTACTACGCCTATGAAACCAAGGAGGAGCTCGAGGCGATGCGCGAGGCGGCGATGGCGCGCGGGGAGAAGCCGCGCTACAGCGGCGCCGCGCGCGACGCGGGCCTGCCGTTCCGCGACGATCCAAACCGCGTCATCCGCTTCCGCAATCCCACCGACGGCGTGGTCGCGTGGGACGACAAGGTCAAGGGCCGCATCGAGATCGCCAACAGCGAGCTCGACGACCTCGTCATCTTCCGTTCCGACGGCTATCCCACCTACAACTTCGCGGTGGTCGTCGACGACATCGACATGGGCATCACCGACGTCGTGCGTGGCGACGACCACGTCAACAACACCCCGCGGCAGATCAACATCTACCGCGCCCTCGGCGCGGAGGTGCCGCACTTCGCGCACCTGCCGATGATCCTCGACGAGCACGGCGCCAAGCTCAGCAAGCGCACCGGCGCCGCCGACGTGATGCAGTACCGCGAGATGGGCTACCTGCCGCATGCGCTGCTGAACTACCTGGTGCGGCTGGGCTGGTCGCACGGCGACCAGGAGATCTTCACCATCGCCGAGATGCAGGCGCTGTTCGACCTCAAGGACGTCAACGCCAAGGCTGCGCGCATGGACCCCGCCAAGCTCGGCTGGCTCAACCAGCAGTACCTCAAGGCCGATTCGCCGCTGGAAGTCGGCGGCCACCTGGCCTGGCACCTGCGCGAACAGGGCTACGACCTCGCGCGTGGCCCGGCCCCTGCCGACCTCGTGGTCGCGTTGCGCGACCGCGTGCAGACGCTGAAGGAAATGGCCGAGCGCGCGGCGGTGTGGTTCCAGCCGCTCACCGCCTACGACGACAAGGCCGTCGCCAAGCACCTGGTGCCGGCCGCGCGCGCGCCGCTGGCCGACGCGCGCGCGCGCCTCGCGGCGCTGCCGGAGTGGAGCGCCGATGCGGTCAACGCCGCGCTGCACGAAACGGCGGCCAGCCTGGAACTCGGCATGGGCAAAGTCGCGCAGCCGTTGCGCGTCGCCATCACCGGCACCCAGGTCAGTCCCGATATCGGCCACACCGTGTATCTTGCCGGTCGCGAGGAAGCGCAGCGCCGCATCGACGCCGCGCTCGCGATGATCCCGGCCGAGGCCTGAGATGGCGCATTCGCACGCGCGCGACACCTGCATCGATCCCGCGCACCACGTGCATGGCGCGAAGGCGTTCGTGCATGCGGTCGAGGGCGCGTGCCGCGAGCGCGGGCTGCGGCTGACGCCGATCCGCGCGCGCGTGCTGGGCCTCATCGCGGAAGCGGCCAGGCCGCTCAAGGCCTACGACCTGCTCGAGCGCATCGCCCAGGACAGCCGCGACGGCGAGGGCGTCGGCGCCGCGGCGCCGCCGACGGTGTATCGCGCGCTTGACTTCCTGCTCGCCAATGGCTTCATCCACAAGCTCGAATCGGTGAACGCGTTCGTGGCCTGTCACCATCCGAGCACGGCGCAGCACTCGGTGCCGTTCCTGATCTGCGAGCGCTGCCATTCGGCGGTCGAACTCGAGGACGCCGAGGTGGTCGCCGCGCTGGAGGCGCGCGCGCGCGCGCTCGGCTTCGTGCCGCAGGCCCAGACGCTGGAAGTGCACGGGCTGTGCGCCCGCTGCAGCCGCTGAGGCGATCGCACTTCCCGCGCGCGGCCGACCGGCCTGCAGGCCCCGGCGCATCGCGTCCCGGCGGCCGGTAGGCCATCGGTCATGTTGACCGCCCGCCCGCCCGAAGTGTTACGTTATAACCTTCTCGGCTCCGGCATCGCCCCTGGATGAAACGCTCCCTGCTGGCCCTGTGTGTCCTGGCTGCACTCGCCAACCCGGTCTTCGCCGCCCAGCGCAGCGGCACCGAGCAGCGAATCGAAGCCCTCGAGGCCCGCATCCGGCAGCTGGAAGCGGAAGTGCAGGCCCTGAAGGCCCAGCCGCCCGCGGCGCCGGTGGCAGCGGCAGCGCCCGCCACCCCCGCGGCCCCCGCCGCCGGCGACGACCTGGAAGCGCTCGCCGCCAGTCCGCAGGACGCCGGCGCGCCGGCCGCCGCGCCGGCCGGCGACGCCAACGCGCTCGCGGCGCCCGTGGATGCCGGCAGCGGCGCGAACGCCAATGCCTTCAACCCGGCGATCAGCATCATCCTCAACGGCAGCTATTCCCACCATTCGCTGGACCCCGCCCGTTACGTCCGCGCCGGCTTCCCGCTCGCCGGCGAGGCGGGGCCGAGCGCCAACGGGTTCTCGCTCGGCGAAAGCGAGGTCTCGCTCGCGTCGAACATCGACGACAAGTTCTATGGCCAGCTGACGCTGACCGCCGAGTCGGAGGACGGCCAGGACCACATCGGCGTCGAGGAAGCCTTCATCGACACCACCGCGCTGCCGGCGAACTTCAGCATCCGCGCCGGCCGCTTCTACTCGAACATCGGCTACCTCAACAGCCACCACGCGCACACCGACAACTTCTTCGACCGCCCGCTGCCGTACCAGGCCTTCCTCGGCAACCAGTGCGGCGACGATGGCGTGCAGGTGCGCTGGGTCGCGCCAACGTCGATGTTCCTGGAGTTCGGCGGCGAAGCGTTCCGCGGCGACAATTACCCCAGTGGCGGCGCGCAGAACGGCGGCCTGGGCACGCGCACGCTGTTCGCGCACGTGGGCGGCGACGTCGGGGTCGAGAATTCGTGGCTGGCCGGCGTGTCGGTGCTGAAGACCCGCGCCGCGGACGCGGAAGACGGCTTCAGCGGCGACACCACGCTGTACATCGCCGACGGCACCTGGAAGTGGGCGCCCAACGGCGCGACCAAGGACGGCGGCGTGACCCTGCGCGGCGAGTATTTCGTCGACGACCGCGATGGCGTGTTCGTCGATCCGGCCGATCCGCTGGCCATCGCCGGCTGGAGCGGCCAGCGCCGCGGCGCGTATCTCGAAAGCGTGTTCCGCCTCAACCGCACGTGGGACGTGGGCTATCGCTACGACCGCCTGTGGTCGGACGGCGGCAACCCGTTCCTGCCCGCCACCGGCAGCTTCTCGCCTTACCGCCACACGGCGGAAGTGACCTGGCGCAACAGCGAGTTCAGCCTCGTGCGCCTGCAGCTCAGCCATGACAAGCCGAACCCGGACGACAGCGACAACGCGGTCACCGTCCAGTACCAGACCAGCCTCGGCGCGCACGGCGCGCACAAGTTCTAGGAGTCGACCATGAAATCCTTCCTCGCGGTTTCCGCGCTGCTGCTCGGCGCGCTGGTGGCCACCCCGGCGCAGGCCAAATTGCGCGTGTTCGCCTGCGAGCCGGAATGGGGCTCGCTGCTGCACGAGCTCGCCGGCGACAAGGTCGACGTCGACGTGGGCACCTCGCCGCTGCAGGACGTGCATGTCGTCGAGGCCAAGCCGAGCCTGATCGCCAAGGTGCGTGCCGCCGACCTCGTCGTCTGCACCGGCGCCGAGCTCGAGGTCGGCTGGCTGCCCATGCTGATCCAGCAGGCGGGCAACCCGAAGGTCGCCGCCGGCACGCCGGGCTCGTTCATGGCCGCTTCGCAGGTCAAGCTGCTGGAGAAGCCGTCCGCGGTCGACCGTGCCAACGGCGACGTGCATCCGGACGGCAATCCGCACATCAACCTCGATCCGCGCCGGGTCCTGATTGTCGCGCGTCGCCTCGACGATCGCCTCGCCCAGCTCGATCCGGCCAATGCCGCCACCTACCGGCAGCGCGGCGCCGATTTCGAGAAGCGCTGGCTCGCCGCGATGGGCAAGTGGGCCGCCGAAGCCGCGCCGCTGCGCGGGCGCAAGGTCGTGGTCCACCACATCAGCTGGATCTACCTGTGGGATTGGCTCGGCATCCAGCAGATCGGCGCGCTCGAGCCGAAACCCGGCGTGCCGCCGACCTCGGGCCACCTCGCCAGCCTGATCGGCACCACCAAGTCCAACGACACGCTCGCGATCGTGCGTGCCGCCTACCAGGATCCCAAGCCCGCCGACTGGCTGAGCGAGCGCACCGGCGTGCCGGCGGTGACGCTGCCGTACACGGTCGGTGGCGACGCGCAGTCCAAGGACCTGTTCGGCCTGTTCGATTCGACGATCGCGAAGCTGCTGGGGGCGCGCAAGTGACGCTCAACTGGGAAGGCCTCGACCTCGCCATCCTCGGCCCCGCCTGCGCGGCGGGCCTGGTGGTGCTGTCCACCCACGTGCCGCTGGGCAAGCAGGTGCTGTCGCGCGGGATCATCTTCATCGACCTCGCGATCGCGCAGATCGCCGGGCTCGGCGTGATCCTCGTGCAGTCCCTTGGCATCGGCGACCAGGGCCTCGGCGTTCAGCTCGCCGCGGCCGCGGCCGCGCTGCTCGGCGCGGGCCTGCTCGCCTGGACCGACCGGCGCTGGCCGCACTACCAGGAGCCGCTGATCGGCACGTTGTTCGTGCTCGCGGCGACCGGCGGCCTGCTGCTGCTCGCCAACAACCCGCAGGGCGGCGAGCACCTCAAGGACCTGCTGGTGGGACAGATCCTGTGGGTCGGCTACCGGCAGTTGCTGCCCGCGCTGCTGTTGTCGGCGGTCCTGCTCGGGGTCATGGGCTGGCGGCGCGGACAGCTGCCGGGACTGTGGTTCTACGGACTGTTCGCCCTGGCGATCACCGCGTCCGTGCAGCTGGTCGGCGTGTATCTCGTGTTCGCCAGCCTGATCGTGCCCGCCCTGGCCACGGCCGGCATGCAGGGACGCGCGCGCCTGGGAGCCGCCTACCTGATCGGCGCGGCCGGCTACGCCAGTGGCCTCGTGCTGTCGGCCCTGCTCGACCTGCCCAGCGGGGCGATGATCGTGTGGACGCTCGCCGGCTGCGCGCTGCTGGCGCAGGCGGTGCCGGCGGTGCGGCGTGCCCATCCGGCGCGCGCGCGGCAGGTCGCGACGGACGCCGCGGCGGGCTGAGCTTCACGACGCCTGCGGTAGTCGTTGTTACAATGTAACGAATGAACGAGCGCCTGCCGCCCCCCGCCCGCCGCC
>JBQCFN010000144.1:0-6279 GCA_051959035.1 Lysobacteraceae bacterium
AGGTTGATGCCGCCGAAGGTCGGCTCCATCGCGGCGATGATCTCGACCAGCTTGTCGGGGTCGCGCTCGTCGAGCTCGATGTCGAACACGTCGATGCCGGCGAACTTCTGGAACAGCACGCCCTTGCCTTCCATCACCGGCTTGCCGGCCAGCGGGCCGATGTCGCCGAGGCCCAGCACGGCGGTGCCGTTGGTGATCACGGCGACGAGGTTGCCGCGCGCGGTCATCTCGCTGGCGGCGGTGGGATCGGCGACGATTTCCTCGCAGGCATAGGCGACGCCCGGGGAATAGGCCAGCGACAGGTCGCGCTGGGTGACCATCGGCTTGGTCGGGACGACCTTGATCTTCCCGTGCGGCAGGTGCCGGTGGTAGGCCAGCGCGGCGTCGCGGAAATCCTCGCGCGCGGCGGGCTGGGACGGCTGCTCCGGGCTCGGCGCGCCGGTCGACGGGGTCTCGGACATCGTGGGGGAATTCGCCGCGGGCGGGCGGTCGATTCTAGCGAATCGCGGAGGGCGGGCCGGAGACGCTGCCGGACAGGCGAGCCGCGACGGATCGCCCGCCGGAGGGGAGCCCACAACAAGGCGGGTATCGGGGAACGGCGTTGGGCATCCCGCTCCGGCGGCCCGGTGCGCCGCTTCCGCGCGCCCTTGAAGGGCAGGCGCTACAGCTCCGGCAGCGCGTCCTCGTCCAGCGCGTCGAGGCGGATGCGGTTGGCGAACAGCGAGAACGCCAGCATCCCGGCCAGCCCGTTGGCGCGCGAGACCCAGTGCGGCAGCCAGCGCGGCGGCGCCAGCACGCCGGCGTCGAACAGCGGCTCGAAGCGCTGCACGTCGCCGAGGGTCATCTTGCCGGCGAACAGCAGCCGGCACAACCGCAGCTTGCCGTGCTGGAGCGCGGAGCGGAAGAAGGTGTGCACGCCGAGCAGGCCGCGCAGGTAGACGGTGTCCTTGGTGAACGCCGCGCCGCCGGTGGTGGCCACGCCGCGGAACACCCGCTGGGCGGAGGCGAAGCTTTCCACCGGCCCCTGGCCGGCGTCGAGGAAATAGCGGAAGACCTCGACGAAATCGGCGCCGTCGAGCGCCTGCGCGATCGCCTCGATGCGCAGGCTGATCCGCTTCATCCGCTCGATGTCGATGCTGCCGGTGATCTGCTCGGCGAAGGTCGCCAGGCCTTCCTGGGTCGCGGTGGTGCGCGGGGAGGACAGCGCCAGGCTCGCCAGCACCGGCTGCTGCTGGCCGTTGAGCGCGGTGAGCGAGTGCACGAACGCCTCGTGCTCGACGAGCTGGTGGCGGTCGTAGTCGGTGAACGCGGCGCCGGCGCGCAGGCGGATGCGGGTCGCGCCGGCGGCGGCCTTGGCGATCAGCTCCGGGTCGAGCACCACATGGATCACCCGCGCGTCGAAGAAGTCGTCCAGCTGCGCCTGCAGCTGCAGCTGCAGCGCGGTCGCGGAGATCTCCACCCGCTCGGCCGGCGAGAGCAGCTCGCGGTCGAGCTCGTCGGCGATCGAGATGAAGTGGCGCGCGGCCTCGCGGGTGGTCGGGCCGTTGCCGGGCAGCGGTTGGTGCGGCCGGCCGACCAGGTCGACCGAGAGTTCCGTCACCCGCGGCGTGCCCAACGCTTCCAGCAGCGCGGCGGCGGTCGACCAGTTGCGCGCGGCGACGGCCAGGTAGTGGCCGAGCGGGTGGGCAGGATCGGCGGCGTCCGCGATCGCGTCGAGCTCGCGCCGCGCGGCGGAGAAGTCGTGGCGCGGATAAGCGACCTCGGGCAGCGTCGCCGCGCCGCGTGCCCAGCGCGCGAGGAAGGCGTCCTGCACCGACGCCGGCCAGCTGACCAGGTTCAGCAGCTTGATCCCGCGCGCGGCGGCGACCAGGCGCTGGTCGAGCGCGGCGTGGTGGGCGATCTCGGCGGACAGTCCGGGCATCAGGCCGGCTCCCGCGCGGCGGGCAAACCGGCGGGACGACGCACTGCAGTGCGACGCCGGCGACGATCAACGCCGGCCATGCGGCCCGCCGATGCGCTTGCCGGGCGCCTTCGTCGCCACCTTCGCGTCGCCCTTCTGCGCCAGCCGCGTGGCAAGCCGGTCCGCGGCACCGGCGACCTCTGCGCGCAGCTTGAGGAAGTTGGCGAGGCGGCCGGCGTCGAGCGTGCCGGCCTCCAGCGCGGCGCGCACCGCGCAGCCGGGCTCGCGCTGGTGGCGGCAGTCGCGGAAGCGGCACTCCGCGGCGAGCGCCTCGATGTCCTCGAAGCTCTCGGCGACGTCCTCCTCGCCGGTCGGCTTGAGCTCGCGCATGCCCGGCGTGTCGATCAGGCACGCGCCCGAGGGCAGCGGGACCAGCGCGCGGTGGGTGGTGGTGTGGCGGCCGCGCGCGTCGTGCGCGCGTACTTCGCCGGTCTTCATCTTCTGGATGCCGAGCAGGGTGTTGGCCAGGGTCGACTTGCCCGCGCCGGAGGAGCCGACCAGCACCACGCTCTGCCCCGGCCGCAGCCACGGCGCCAATGCGGCCAGGCTGGCGGCGTCCTTCGCGTTGACCGCCACCACCTGCGCGGCGAAGCCGGCCAGCGCCGCGCGCGCGGCCTCCACCGCCGCATCGCCGGCCTGGTCGGCCTTGGTCAGCACCACCACCGGCGTCGCACCGCCGCCCTGCACCAGCAGCAGGTAGCGCTCGATCCGGCGCGGGTTGAAGTCGGCGTCCAGGCCGCAGGCCACGAACACCGTGTCGACATTGGCCGCGATCAGCTGCTGGCGGTAATGCTCGCCGGCGGCGCCGCGCTTGATCGCCGAATGGCGCGGCAGCAGGGCGACGATGCGCGGCGCGGCCGGCGTGCCCTCGACCAGCACCCAGTCGCCGACCGCGGCGCGCTCCTCCGGCGCCAGCCTGCCCTTGCGGTAGCCGGTGGCGCGCTGCCATTCGGGCGGCGACTCGGCGGCGGCCTCGGCGTCGGGCCCCTCGGCGACCACGTAGCCGGTGCGGTGCTGCGCCACCACCCGCGCCGGCCGGGCCTGCGGATGCGCGGCCAGGCACGCGGCCCACTGCGGATCCCCGGCCGGCCCCGCGTAGGGCCAGCCGATCGCGCGCAAGGGGGTCATGGACGGAGGCGGGACGTCATGCGGGGATTCTAAGCGCCAGCGCGCGCCGGCCCGCACCCAGCACGGCCGCTTTCCGCTAGGCTGGCCTGCCCCGTGCCGCCGCCGCCCCGATGTCGCCGTCCCCGCTCAAGACCCGCGAACGCCTGTCCGAAGTCCGTTACGAAATCCGCGGCGAGCTGGCCCGCCGGGCCCGCGAGCTGGAAACGCAGGGGCGCCAGCTGGTCAAGCTCAACATCGGCAACCCGGGCGCGTTCGGTTTCCGCGCGCCGGAGCACCTGCAGCGCGCGATCGCCGACCACATCGGGCGCACCGACCCCTACACCCACCAGCAGGGCCTGCCGGCCGCGCGCGAGGCGATCGCGGCGCACCACCGCCGCCGCGGCACGCCCAACGCGAGCCCCGAGCGCGTGTTCGTCGGCAACGGCGTCAGCGAGCTGATCGACCTGTCGCTGCGCGCGCTGCTCAACCCCGGCGACGAGGTGCTGGTGCCCTCGCCCGACTATCCGCTGTGGACCGCGGCGACCCTCCTCAACGACGGCCGCCCGGTGCGCTACGCCTGCCGCGCCGAACACGGCTTCGTGCCCGATCCGGACGAGATCGCCGCGCTGGTCAGCCCGCGCACCCGCGCGATCGTGCTGATCAACCCCAACAACCCGACCGGCGCGAGCTACCCGCGCGAGGTGCTGGAGCGGATCGTCGCCATCGCCGCGCGCCATCGCCTGCTGCTGATGGCCGACGAGATCTACGACGAGATCCTCTACGACGGCGCGACCTTCCAGCCGCTCGCGCCGCTGGCCGGCGAGCTGCCGTGCCTGTCCTTCGGCGGCCTGTCGAAGGTGCACCGCGCCTGCGGCTGGCGCGTGGGCTGGGCGGTGCTCAGCGGCGATCCGCTCGCCAGCGGCGACCTGCACCATGCGATGGACCTGCTCGGCGCGCTGCGCCTGTGCGCCAACGTGCCGGGGCAGTTCGCGATCGAGGCCGCGCTGCACGGCGAGGACACGATCGCCGCGCTGACCGCGCCGGGCGGGCGCCTGCATGCCACCCGCCAGGCGCTCATCGACTGCTGCGCGGCCAGCGAGTACCTGGACCTGGTCGCGCCGCGCGGCGCGCTGTACGGCTTCCCGGCCGTCACCGGCGCCGCCGCGCGCGGCTTCGACGACCACGCCTTCGCGCTGGAGCTGCTGGAAACCGAGGACGTGCTGATCGTGCCCGGCTCCAGCTTCAACGTCCCCTACCGCCAGCACTTCCGCGTCACCCTGCTGCCGGAGGCGCCGGTGCTGCGCGAGGTGTTCGCGCGCATCGAGCGCGTGCTGGCGCGCCGCGCCGACGCGGCCAGCCGCGCGGTGGCCTGAGGCATGGCCGGCACGGCGCTGTCCTACCTCGCGCTCGGCGACAGCTACACCATCGGCGAGGGCGTGCCGGAAGACGCGCGCTGGCCGGTGCAGCTGGCGCGCGCGCTGCGCAGGCAGCGCATCCCGCTCGCCGATCCGCGCGTCATCGCCACCACCGGCTGGACCACCGGCGAGCTGGCCGCGGCGCTCGACGCCGCCGAGCCGCTCGGCAGCTGGGACTTCGTCTCGCTGCTGGTCGGCGTCAACAACCAGTACCGCGGGCGTCCGGTGGAGGAATACGCGCGCGGGTTCGGCGCGCTGCTGCTGCGCGCGATCGGCTATGCCGGCGGGCACGCCGGCCGCGTGCTGGTGCTGTCGATTCCCGACTGGGGGGTGACGCCCTACGCGGTCGCCGAGGGCCGCGACCAGGACCGCATCGCCAGCGAGATCGACGCCTACAACGGCGCCGCGCGCGCCCTGTGCAAGCTGCACGAGGTGGCCTTCGTCGACGTGGCGCCGGTGTCGCGCGCGCTCGGCGGCGCGCGGTCGATGCTCGCCGACGACGGCCTGCATCCGTCGGCGGCCATGTACGCGGAGTGGACCGAGCTGGCGCTGCCGGTGGCCCGGCGGCTGCTCGCGGACGCGCGCGCATGAGCGGGGAACGCGCGTTCGACCGGGCCACCGCGGCGCGGCTGGCGCGCGCCTACCGGCCGCGGCGCTGGTTCGGCAACCGCTGGAACTACTTCTACAGCCGCACCAAGCTCGCCAGCGATCCGCTCTATCCCGCGGTCGCCGACGCGCTGCGCGGCAGCCACGCGCCGCTGCTCGACCTCGGCTGCGGCATCGGCCTGCTCGCGCTGGCGCTGCGCCACGCCGGCATCGCGCTGCCGTACCGCGGCGTGGACTTCGATGCCGCCAAGGTCGCGCAGGCGCGCGCGGCCGCGGATCGCGCGCACCTGGCCGACGTGCGCTTCGAGGTGGTCGACCTGGCGTCCGCGTTGCCCGTGCACGCGGGCAGCGTCGCCCTGCTCGACGTGCTGCAGTACCTGGACGCCACCGCGCAGCGGCGCCTGCTCGAGGCCGCGACCGGCATGCTCGCGCCGGCCGGGCGGCTGGTGATCCGCACCGGGCTGGACGACGGCGGCGCGCGCATCCGCACCACCGGCGCGTTCGACCGCTTCGCCAACCGGCTCGGCTGGATGAAGACGCCGCCGCAGCGCTACCCGCGCGAGGACGAACTGCGCGCGGTGCTCGGCGCCGCCGGCCTGCGCGGCGCGTTCCGCCCGCTGCGCGGGAACATGCCGTTCAACAATTACCTGGTGGTGGCCGAACGCTAGTCGTGGCGCACGGCCGGTGCGCGCGCGCTCAGCGCGCCAGCCAGCGCAGCAGCCGGTCGACCTTGCCGCGATAGGGCGGCACCAGCACGTCGGTCGCGGCCCAGCGCGCCTGCCGCAGGACCGGCACCTGCTGGCTGAAGGTGTCGAAGCCGGCCTTGCCGTGCAGCGCGCCCATGCCGCTCGGGCCGATGCCGCCGAACGGCAGCGCCTGCACGCCGAAGTGCCACAGCGTGTCGTTGACGGTGACGCCGCCGGCCCGGGTGCGCGCGAGGATGCGTTCGACCACCGCCCGGTCGCGCGAGAACGGATACAGCGCCAGCGGCGGAGCCTGCGCGGCGACGAACGCGATCGCCTCGTCGAGCGCGCGATAGGCCTTCACCGGCAGGATCGGCCCGAAGATCTCCTCGGCCATCACCGGCGCCTCCGCCGGGACGTCGGCGAGCACGGTCGGCGCGATGTACTTGGCGTCCCGGTCGGTCTGGCCGCCGGTCACCACCCGCGCGCCGGCGAGCAGCCCGCTGAG
>JBQCFN010000145.1:0-4291 GCA_051959035.1 Lysobacteraceae bacterium
CTTGCGGCCCTTCACCGAGCCGGCCATCTGGATCGCGCCGCCGAACAGCAGCAGCTTTTCTGTGAGGGTGGTCTTGCCCGCGTCGGGGTGCGAGATGATCGCGAAGGTGCGCCGGCGCGCGGCTTCGGTGGAAACGTCGGACATGGCGAAGCGGCGCACGGGGGCGCCGGGGGGCGGGGCGGGGATGGCGCGATGATACCAGCCGGGCCCGCGCGACGCCCTGCCGGATCGGAGTGTGCGCGCCTGCCCAATTCCCGCCGTTGCGGCCGGAACCGGACCGGGCGGACGTTATCGTAGCGTCCACCAGAGGAGGAGCAAGCGGTGCGCATCGCGATCATCGGACAGGACGGCGGGCAGGCGGGCCAGTTCGAACAGGCCCTGGCGGACTTTGGCCTCGAGTGGGAGGTCGCGCGTCCCGCCGATGCGGCCGACGCGCTCGCCGCGCCCGAACCGGCCGACGTCTACGTCGCCTGCCAGCGCGACGCCGCATTGCTCGCCGAAGTGCGCAAGCGCAACCCCGCCGCGGTGCGCATCCTGCTGCTCGAGCCGGGACAGGATGCGGACGTGCTGCAGGCGCTGGATTGCGCGCACCGCCTGCTGCGCGTGCCGCTGGACGCGGGCGAGCTGATCGAGGCGGTGGAAAGCCTGGGCGACCTGCGCGAGCTGCTCGACAACCCCGAACTCAAGCAGCGCATCGGCAGCATCGGCTCGCTGCCGCCGCCGCCGCGGGTGTACATCGAACTGACCCAGCTGCTGCGCGATCCCGAGGCCAGCAATGCCGAAATCGCCGAGGTGCTCGCGCAGGATCCGGCGATCGCCGCGAAGGTGTTGCGCCTGTGCAACTCCGCCTACTTTTCCGGAGGCCGGGTGATCACCGACTTCCGCGCCGCGGTCACCCGCCTCGGCCACCAGCAGATCAGTCGGCTGGTGCTGGCCGGCGAGACGTTCGGCGCGATCCAGTCCGCCAACGGCGTGGACCGCGAGGCGCTGCAGGACCGCGCGCTGCGCACCTCGCGCATCGCCGGCCGCCTGCTCGCCGGCGCCAGCGCCGAGCTCGCCGCCACCGCCGGCCTGCTGGCCGAAGTGGGCCTGCTGCTGCCGGGCATCGAGGCCGACGGCGACGGTCCGCACTACGCCGAGGCGGGCGCCTACCTGCTCGGGCTGTGGGGACTGCCCATGCCGATCGTCGAGGCGGTCGCGCACCACCATCGCCCCGCGCGCATGCGCTCCGGTGGCTTCTGGGTCACCGGCGCGGTGCACGTGGCGTCCGCGCTCGTCTGCGGCCGCGAAGTCGACGAGGCCTACCTGCGCACCGTCGGCGTGCACGACAAGCTGCCGCGCTGGCGCGAGATGGCCGCGCAGCTGGCCGAGGCCGCTTGACCGTCGGCGATGCCCGCCGGCGCCGTCAGCGCGCCGCGCCGGGGATCGCCAATGCGCCGACCGGGCCGGCCATCCGGAACGGCACCGACTCCAGCCGCATGCCGCGGTTCACCTGCACCGCGAAGTGCAGGTGCGGCCCGGTGGTGAAGCCGGTGTTGCCCGACAGGCCGATCTGCTGGCCCGCGCGCACGCGCTGGCCCAGGCGCACCAGCACGCCACCTTCCTGCAGGTGCGCGTACAGGCCCATGGTGCCGTCCTCGTGCAGGATGCGCACGAAGTTGGCGCGTCCGCCGTACTTCTCGAGGTTGAGCCCGGCCTTGTCGAAGTCGCTTTCCACCTGCATCACCACCCCGTCGCGCGCGGCCAGCACCGGCGTGCCGATGTCGGCGGCGAAGTCGACCGCGTAACGGTTCTGCGGATCGGTGTGGCTGAAGCGTCCGCCGTAGCCCTGGTCGATGCGGCTGCCCTGCTGGCGCAGCGGCAGCCGGTAGACGACGTCGCGCGGTTGCGCCGACGGATCGCCCGGCATCGCGTCCAGCTGCAGCTCGAACGCGCCGTTGCGGCCGGGGTCGAGCGCGGCGATGCGCGCCACCCGCAGGCTGCCGCGCGCCGGCACGACCGCTTCGGCCGGCAGCGGCGGATCGCCGGCGACGTTGTCGGCCCGCCTGAAACGCAGCATCACCTCCAGCGGACCGGCCAGCGTGTTGTCGGCCCACGCCAGGTAATTGCCGCTGCCGTCGCCTTCCACGCGCAGGCGCACCACCGCGCCCGGTTCGGCGGGCACCGGGATGACGCGCAGGTCGCGCGCACGCGCCCGTGCCGGATCGGGCGCGCGGTCGCCGTAGTGGACGATGCCGGCCGGATCGGTCCAGCGGTAGACGTGCGCTGCGCCCGCCGGCAGCGTGGCGGTGGCGAGCGCGACGAGGAGCAGGAGAGGGGCGGGACGCATGCCCTGCAAGGCTACTGCACGCAGTCGGGGGCCAGCTCGAGCGCGGCCGCGATGTCGCGCAGGTCGAAGGCCAGCAGCGCGTCGCCCGCGGCGGCGTACAGCACGCCGGCGGGGAAGCGCGGGGTGCCGGCCGCGTGCAGGTCGAGCGCGCCGAGCGGGCGGCCCATCGCATCGCGGAAGCGGCCGGCCGGGGCGAGCGTCGCGCGGTCGTACAGCGCGACCTCGCCGTGCGGGTCGGCCAGCAACCAGTAGCCACCGCCCTCCGGACAGGTCCACAGTGCCAGCCCACTGGCGGCCGGCAGCACGCGCGCGGCGGCGCGGCCATCAGGCGCCAGCACGTGCACGCCGCGGGCATCGGCGACCAGCAGGCGGGCGTCGGCCGGATCGCCGGCCAGCTGCAGCGGCGCGGCGGCCGTCGCGGCGCCGCCGTCCGCGCGCGCCTGCAGCCGGCCCGCATCGTCGAACTGCACGCGGAAGCGCGCGATCCGGGCTTCGGCCACATCGGCGACGTACACGCGCAACTCGTCCGGGCCCCTTTCGTCGATCCACAGTGCGCCGGCCCGTCCGGACTGGCCTTCGCCGAAGCTGCCGGCCGGCGCGAAGCCGGGCAGCGACAGCACCTCGACCCGGTCCGCCGCGGCGACGAACAGGTGGTCGCCGAACACCGCCGCGCCCGAGGGAGCCGCGACCGCCTGCGTCGCAGGCGCCGCGAGGACCGCCCCGTCGTCGCCGTCGCGCAGGGCCAGGCCGGCGGGCGTGGCGACGATCACCCGCACCGCCCCGTCCTCGCCGGTCCAGCTGGCGAGCGCCACGGATTGCGCCGGAATGGGCGAAGACCACGCCGCCGCGATCGTGCGGGGCACGTCGGCCGCCGCGGCCACGGGCTGCGGGCGGGAGGGCGGGGCGGTGCAGGCGGCCAGCAGCAGGGCGGCGGACAGGACGGGCAGGCGCATCGGCCCAGTGTCCGGGCGCGGCGCGGCGAGGCGGCGTGAAGGCGCGCGGCTACGTCGTGATCGGCCGGGCCAGCGCGGCGAGGTAGTTCGGCAGCGGCTGCGGACGGTCGATCGCGAAGCCCTGCGCGTAGTCCACGCCCAGCGCTGACAGCGCCGCGCGAACCGATTCGCTCTCGGTGTGCTCGGCGACGGTGCGCTTGTGCAGCATGTGCGCGATGCGCGTGATCGAGCGCACGACTTCGGCGGCCAGCGGCGAGGTCTCCATGTCGCGCACGAAGCTGCCGTCGATCTTGATCAGGTCCACGTCGAGCGCGCGCAGGTGCCCGAACGAGCAGAAGCCGGTGCCGAAATCGTCGAGCGCGAAACGGCAGCCGAGCGCGCGCAGGTCGTCGATCACGCGCTGGGCGCGGTTGGGATCGCGCATCGCGCTGGTCTCGGTGATCTCGAAGCACAGCCGGTCGGCGGGGAAGCTGCTGCGGTGCAGGCGCTCGGCGACGAAGCCGACGAAGCCCTCGTCGAGCAGCGCGCCCGCCGACAGGTTGATCGCGCACATCGACACGCGCGCCGCCGCTTCCGGGTTGGACTCGAGCTGCGCCAGCGCCATCTTCACCACCTCGCGGTCGATGCGCACGGCGAGGCGGAAGCGCTCGGCGGCGGGGATGAAGCGGTCGGGCAGGTGCGGCGTGCCGCCGCGGCTGTCGCGCATGCGCAGCAGCAGTTCGAAATGCGCGCCGTCCTCGCGGCCGGGCTGCAGCGCCGCGATCGACTGCGCGTACAGCAGGAAGCCGCCGTGCTGCACCGCCTCGCGGATGCGCACGGTCCAGCGCATCCCGGAGGTCGGATCCGCGAGCGCGCTGCCGGCCGAGCCGGCCAGGCTGATGCGGTCGCCGCCGAGTTCCTTGGCGACGAAGCAGGCGGCGTCGGCCTGCGACAGGATCTCGGCGAAGTCGGCCTGGTCGGGCTGGAACGGCACCAGCCCGACGCTGGCGGTGGTGCCGTATTCCTCGCC
>JBQCFN010000146.1:0-3693 GCA_051959035.1 Lysobacteraceae bacterium
GAGCACGCGCGCCCGCGGCCACAGCGCGGCGAGCGCATCGGGGTCGTCGCGCAGGTGGTCGGCCCGGTCGAGCGCGCCGTCGAGGAAGGCGAACGGAGTTGCGGCCATGCGACGCTCCGGCGAGGAACCGTATTGTCGGCCGGGTGCGGTGGCGGCGCCACATCGCGCGGCGTCGGCCTGCGCCAGGGCTGCTGCGTCGGCCGATTCGCGTCGCAGCGGCTCATCGCCGCGAGCTCTTGCCCGCGGAGCGGCGCCCGCCATGACCTCGCACTGGGCGAAAAGCTCGCGGATGTGAGCGCTCCCACGGGCCGCGCCCGCAGGGCCAAGGCGAAAAGCTCTCGGCTGTGAGCCGCTCCTGCAGGGCGAGAGGCCGCGTCACGAGAGCGGGTTCGCGGCGCGAGCCGCTGTGCGGAGCGGGCTAGACGGTGAAGCTGCTGCCGCAGCCGCAGGTGCTCTTCGCGTTCGGGTTGCGGATCACGAACTGCGCGCCGTGCAGGCTCTCGCTGTAGTCGACCTCGGCGCCCATCAGGTACTGCAGGCTGAGCGGGTCGACCAGCAGGGTGACGCCGTCGGTTTCGATCGCGAGGTCGTCCTCGCCGCGTTGCTCGTCGAACTCGAAGCCGTACTGGAAGCCGGAACAGCCGCCACCCTGGATGTACACGCGCAGATTGAGCGCGGGGTTGCCTTCCTCGGCGATCAGTTCGCGCACCTTGTGCGCGGCGGCGGCGGTGAAGTCGAGCGGGCGCCGCAGCGACTGGTAGTCGGGCGCGGCGGCGGCGGGGGTGCTGTCCATGCGCACAGGATGGGGCGCGCGGCGGGGCGATTCAACCGCATGCGCGGGACGCTGCGGCGGCGCGGGCGTTCAGCATCGGCGCCGCCGCGGTGCGTCCGCCCTGCGCATCCGCCTGCGCCCCGGCGCGCGCTTTCAGCGATGCCCGTCCGCGGCCGGCGCGGCGGTCGCCTCGCGCCACGCGAAGGACTGTTCCACGGCCTCGCCGCTGCGCGGCTGCAGGTGCGCGGTGACGCGGATCGGCTGCAGCCCGGGCGGCAGCAGCACGTCGCCTTCGACCTGCTGGAAATACTTGAACGCGTAGGCGACGCCGGGCGCGTCCGGCTGCTGGCGCAGCGCCGCCCAGTCCAGGTGCTGCATGCGGCCGCCGCGGCTGCCTTCGATCGACAGGGTGAGCTGGCCTTCGTTGCGCGCGTCGCGGCTCGCGGTCTGGGTAAGGGTGGCGGTGAAGTGCCAGGCGCGGCCGCCTTCGCTGCGCAGCTGCAACGCCTGCACGCCAAGGCCATGGCGCGGCGCGGTGCCGCCGACGAAACGCTCGTAGAACGCGAGGTCGGCGCGCAGTCCGGCGATCTCCTCGTCGCGCTCGGCGAGGGTGCGCTGCAGGTCGCGGTTGGCGTCGCGGCTGATCTGGTCCGAGCGCGACAACGTCGCGACCTGCTGCTCGAGGCCGGCGATGCGCGCCTGCTGCGCGCGCAGGCGCGGCCCGGGATCCTCCGCCGCCGGCGCCAGCACCCGCCACAGCCCCCACGCGCCGAACACCAGCGCGAGCAGGAACACCACGATCACCGCGTACGCGAGGCCCTTGCCCTGCCCGGCCGGTGCGGCGGGCGCGGGCGGCGGCGCGTTCTGCGGGCCGGGTTCGCTCATCGTCGGCGGTATAGCCAGCGGCTTCGACCGCCGTCAAGGCCGCTTGGGGGTATAACGCGGGTGGGCGTTCACGGAGGGCGGCGATGGACCAGGCCCAGTTGTTCGCGGTCGGCGTGGTGCTGGCGTGGCTGGCCGGCGTGCGCGTCTACCTGACGGTGTTCGGCGTCGGCCTGGCCGGCGTGCTCGGCTGGGTCGACCTGCCCGCGTCGCTGCAGGCGACCCAGTCGCCGTGGGTGCTGGGCGTGTCCGGCGCGCTCGCGCTGACCGAGTTCTTCGCCGACAAGATTCCGGGCGTGGATTCGGTCTGGGACCTGCTGCACACGCTGCTGCGGGTGCCGGTCGGCGCCTTCCTCGCCGCCTCGGCGATGGCGCCGGACGGCAACCTCAGCGCGGCGATGCTGGCCACCGGCGCCGGCATCGCGCTGGCCAGCCACGTGCTCAAGGCCGGGCCACGCGCGCTGCTCAACGCCTCGCCGGAGCCGGTCACCAACTGGACCGCGTCGGCCGGCGAGGATGCGACGGTGCTGGCCGGGCTGGCGCTGGTGTTCACCCATCCGTGGCTGGCGCTGGCGCTGGTGGTGGCGATCGGCACCACGGTCGCGCTGCTGGCGTGGTGGCTGTGGCGCAAGCTGTTCCGGCGCCGCCCGCGCCCGGCCGCACCTTAGCCGCCGCCCGCTGGCCGCTGGCCGCTCGCGCCGGGGGAATCCGTCCCTTCTCGTATTCAGGGGCGGAACGTCGCGAACGCTCCGACGGGAGTAGTCCACGATGTCCGGTGTTTCTCCAACCGTGCAGGACACGCCTGCCGCGGGCCACAGCGATCCGGTGCTGCGGGCCGAATATCCGCCCGCCCACTACTGGCGGCGCTGGACCGCCGATGCCCCGGCGCCGGCGGCGATCGAAGTCCAGGGCGGCGCCGGCGCGGACCTGGCCCCGGCTGCCGCCGCGGTGCCGGCGCTGGCCGGCGGCAGCGACGAGGCGCCCTATCGGGTGCTGGTGGTCGAGGACGATGCGAGCCAGGCGCTGTTCGCCGAACAGGTGCTCGGCGGGGCCGGCATCGAGGTCGCGCTGGTCACGGCGCCGCCGGACCTGCTGCCCGCGCTCGAGCGCTTCCGCCCCGACCTGGTGCTGATGGACCTGCACATGCCCGGCATGAGCGGGATCGAGATGACCGCGCTGATCCGCGCGCAGCCGGAGTTCGCGCCGCTGCCGGTGGTGTTCCTCACCGGCGATCCGGACCCGGAGAAGCAGTTCGAGGTGCTCGAGTGCGGCGCCGACGACTTCCTCAGCAAGCCGATCCGGCCGCGCCACCTGATCGCCGCGGTGCACAGCCGGATCAAGCGCGCGCGCCTGCTGGCGCGCCAGCGCTTCGCCGGCGAGGTGCGCAATCCGGTCACCGGCCTGCACACCCGCGCCTACGTGCTGCAGCGGATCGCCGCCGCGCTCGCCAACGGCAGCCCGGGCGGCGCCCTGTTCATCGAGGTCCAGGCCGCCGGCGCGCTGAACGAGCGCTACGGCTATGCCAGCTACGAACAGCTCCTGCACGAGGTCGGCCTGCGCGCGATCGCGCTGGCCGCGCCGCGCGCGTGCGCGCGCCTGAACGACAACGCCTTCCTGGTGGTCGCGCCCGAGGGCGAGGCGGCCGCGCTCGAAGGCCTGGCCGGGCGCCTGCGCGAGGGCATCGAGCGCGAGTCCTTCGATGTCGACGGCCTGCCGCAGCGCCTGCGGGTGGTGGTGGGCCATGCGCCGTTGCAGGGCGCGCAGGGCTTCTCCGACGCCGGCAGCGTCCTGGACGCGGTGGAGCAGGCCGCGCGTGCCGCGCGCGCGCTGCCGGCCGGCGTGGCCGGCTACGTCGCCGACCCCGCCCGCGGCGACCGCGGGCTCGCCGAGCGCCTGCGCGAGGGCCTGCGCGGCGGCGCGTTCGAACTGCAGTACCAGCCGGTGGTGGCGGTGGCCGGCGGCGAGGAGGCGCAGGTCCAGGTGCTCGTGCGCCAGCGCGAGGCGGACGGGCGGCTACGCAGCGCGGGCGAGTTCGTGCC
>JBQCFN010000147.1:0-4566 GCA_051959035.1 Lysobacteraceae bacterium
GGGCGCGAGCAGCTCGTCCTCGTGCGCGCGCTGGAAGCTGGCGTAGGCCTCCAGCCCGTCGCGCTCGAACAGCGCGTGGCTGTCCTCCAGGTCGAACAGGGCGCGGGAGGAGATCGCGACGATCAGGGGATCGACGGCAGGCGGGGCGGCGTCCATGCGCACAGTATCCGCCAGCGCGTCGCACCGTCCGAGACGGCCGCCGCTACCGCCGTGCCGCCCGGTAGGCATCGTCCAGCTCCCGTGCGCGGCCCTCCGCCAGCGCGCGCAGGTCGGGCTCCATCGCCGCCAGCCTCGCCGGGGCGTACTCGCGCCTGCGCGCCTCGTAGGCGGCGGTGACCTCCGCCGCGGTCGCATCCGGGCGCACGCCGAGCACCATGTGCCAGGGACGCACGGCCGTGCCCGGCCACGCGAACCCCTCCGCGCGTTCGCGCGCCGCCTCGCGGTCGGCCTCGGGATCGCGGCGCAGGTGCGGCAGGAACACCGCCACCAGCCAGTAGCCCAGCGCCAGTCCGCTGGCGATCGCGGCCAGGTCGACCCGGGTCATGCCGCCGCGCCATCCGCCGGCGACAGGCGCGCGGCGATCGCCTCGCCCACCGCCGCGCAGGCGGCAGCCGGAAGCACGCCTCCGGCGAAGCGCCGGGCCTCCATGCCGGTGCCACGGCGCAGGCTGACGCGCCGCACGACGTTCACCGCGAACGGAGGACAGGCCAGCACGTCGACCACCAGCAACGCCAGGGCCCGCCCGTGCAGGCCGAGCACGCGCCGGCGCCGAAGCAGGTACGCCACGCACGCCAGCCCCGTGCCATAGACCAGCGCCAGCAGCGCGAGCAGCAGGCGTGGATCCGGCCACCACAGCAGGCACGCCGGCAGGACGACGAACAGCAGCAGCGCGAGCGCCAGGCTGGCGGCCTGCAGCGGCCGCAACGCGCGCAGGAAGGCGCGCAATGGCGGGCACCGGCCGGGCGCGCGCGGCGCCGGCTGCGTCCAGCCATGGCGGAATACCGGCGCCATCGGTGCGAACGGAGCGGGCAGGCACGGGTAACGCCCGCCCAGCAGGAAGCCGATGCCGGGCGAGGCGCGCCAGCCGCGCCGGCCGCGGACGAAGACGACTTCGTCCGCGTACAGCAGCAACAGCGCGTCGTACAGGTAGAACCCGAACAGGCCGAGGACCAGCAGGACCTCCGTGCGCGCCACCACGCTAGGCCCGGGCCTTCCCGAACAGCCTGCGCACGCCCGCCCCCACCGCGGCACGGCCGGCCAGGACCAGCTTCCACGAAGCGGCGAGGAAGGCGGCGATGGCGCCGAACAGGCCCTTCTTCGCGGCGACCGCGACCGCGCCGCCGGTCACCAGCGCCGCCAGGCCGTACTCGGCCACGTGGTCGCCCGCGCGGTACTCGGCGTAGGTCTCGCCCGGGTTGAAGGAAAAGCCCGGCAGCCGCGCCTTGAAGTCGGCGACGGACGCCTGCAGGTGCTCGGGCGAGGTCAGCACCAGCACCCGCATCACGCCATGCCGGCCCAGCAGGCGCGTGTTGTAGTTGATGCTGTCCACGTTCGACTGCTCGCCATGCAGGCGGAACGCCCACTCCAGCGACTTGATGCCCGCGTCGTACTGCGGCTTGAAGGCCCAGCCGGACACGCTCACCGGTTCCCAGCCGTTGCGCCTGCGCTCGGCGTTGTCGGCCTCGGTGCCTTCCTTGACCGATTCGAGCAGCTCGTCCGCGTCGAGCGCGTCGTTGTCCTTGACGTAGCCGACATCGTCGAACTGGAAGAACGCGACCCAGGACAGGTCGTCCTTGGCGAGCACGTATTCGTCGCCGTCGGGGGTCGGGTTTTCGGTCAGGCGGTCGAACTCCTGCGCGCCCGCCGGATCCAGGAAGGCATAGCCGTCGGGCACGCGGACGGTGGCGTGCGCGCCGAGCCGGCCGGTGGTCGGGCCATGCTGCCAGGGCAGGTCGGACAGGTTCTTGGCTTCGGCGCAGGCGGCGCCGCTCACGAACAGGCATGCCGCCGTCATGGCAGCAAGGACGGACTTCATCGATGTTTCCCCAGGTTGGCGCCACTCCCCTGGCGCGGGGACATGCTAACCGAACCGGCTCAGACCACGAACTGCTCGCTGAGGATGCGCTCCTCGAGGTTGTGCTCGGGGTCGAACAGCAGCGTCACCGTGCGGTCCTGCGACTCGCGGATGGTGACCTCGACGACGTCGCGCACTTCGTGCGAATCGGCGGTGGCGCTGACCGGGCGCTTGTAGGGATCGAGCACGCGGAAGCGCACTTCGGTGGTCGACTTCAGCAGCGCGCCACGCCAGCGGCGCGGGCGGAACGCGGCGATCGGGGTGAGCGCGACCACGCTCGCGCCGAGCGGCAGGATCGGCCCGCCGGCGGAATAGTTGTACGCGGTGCTGCCGGCGGCGGTGGCGGCCATCACGCCGTCGCAGATGAGTTCGTCCAGTCGCGGCTTGCCGTTGAGGTCGATGGCGATGTGCGCGGCCTGGCGGGTCTGCCGCAGCAGCGACACCTCGTTGTAGGCGAGCGAGCCGACGCTGGCGCCCGACTCGGTCTGCGCGAGCATCTCCAGCGGCCGCAGCACGGCCGGTTCGGCGGCCGCCACGCGCGCGAGCAGCTCGGCCTCGTGGTAGTGGTTCATGAGGAAGCCCAGCGAGCCGAGCTTCATGCCGTAGACCGGCTTTGCGAGGCTTCCGTGCCGATGCAGCGTCTGCAGCATGAAGCCGTCGCCGCCGAGCGCGACCACCACGTCGGACTCTTCCGGCGGATGCTGTCCATGCAGCGCGACCAGCGCGGCCTGCGCGGCCTGCGCGTCATCGGCGGGGCTGGCGAGGAAGGCGAAGCGGGGCTGGCTGGGGATCGGCATCGGCGCGCTCCTGCGACGTCGGTTGCAGGATAACGCGACGATGGAGCGGGATAGCGGCCAAAGCCGCTGCGTGCGCCCTTCCGGCCTCCATTGCGCCACCCGGCCCGGCGGGAAAGGCTGCCGGGCCTTGCGCGGCATGAGCCGCGGAACAGCCTGCACGACGTCTCCGCGACCAGCCGGCCCGCCCTGCCGGCTGCTCCCGCCCCGGCGGGCCATCGCGAACCGGGCCCGCAGGCTGTTCGTGGCGGGGACGAAGGCGCGCCGGCGCGCAAAAAAAGGGCGAGGCTCGGGCCCCGCCCCTTTCTGCCGCCAGCGTCGCCAGCCTCAGCCTTCCGCTTCGGCCATCTGCGCGAGCCGTCGCACCGCGACCGAGGCGGTCGGGTAGTCGAGCGCGTTCTGCGCCATCAGCTCGGCGAACATCTGCTGGGTGAAGCGCAGCTGGGCATCGTCGCGCTGCAGCCAGGCGGCCAGGCGCTCCTCCGGCGGGCGCTTGCCGCCCGCGCCGATCAACTGGCCGACCAGCAGGCGCTGCTGCGCACGCAGCTCGTCGCGCAGCACGCCGCGGGCGTGGGCGTGCCAGCGGCCCTCCACCGGCAACGCGTCGATCTGCTCCAGCAGCCACGGCAGGTGCAGCGCGTCGCCGAGCGCGTAGAACACGCGCGCGACGGTGGTCGCCGGCAGCTTGCGCTGGCGCGCCAGCTCGACGATGTCGAAGCCGGCGTCCAGCAGCGGCAGCGCCGCCAGCTGGGTGGCCAGCGCGTCGGGCACGCCGCGTTCGCGCCACTGCTGCAGGCGCGTCGCGTGGCCGTTGCCGCGATGGCCGGGCAGCAGGCCCGGCAGTCCCTTGCGGATCTCGTCCAGCGGCCCGCGGTAGCGCTCCACCGCCTCGGCGATCGGCGGCAGCGCGCCCGGCCGCGACAGCAGCCAGCGGCTGGTGCCGCGCAGCAGGTTCCAGATCGCCAGCAGCGCGTCGACCTGCACGCTTTCGGCGACCTTGCCGTCGAGCGCGTCGATCTGCGCCCACATGCCGCGCACGTCCAGCGCCTCGCGCGAGATCGTGTACGCCTTCGCCACCTCGCCCGGCGTGCGGCCGGTGTCCTCGGTCATGCGCAGGGTGAAGGTCGCGCCCATGCGGTTGACCATCGAGTTGGTCACCGCCGTGGCGATGATCTCGCGCTTCAGGCGGTGCTGCTCCATCGCCTTCGCGTACTTCTTCTGCAGCGGCTCGGGGAAGTAGCGCACCAGCTCCTTCGACAGGTAAGCGTCCTCGGGCACGTCCGACTCGACCAGCTGCTGGTAGAGCGCGAGCTTGCTGTAGGACAGCAGCACCGACAGCTCCGGCCGGGTCAGGCCGATGCCGCGCGCCTTGCGCTCGGCGATCTCGGCGTCGGTGGGCAGGTACTCGATCGCGCGGTCGAGCAGGCCCTGCGACTCCAGCGTGCGGATGAAGTGCTGCTTGGAGCCAAGGCGCGTGAGGCTCATGCGCTGCATCAGCGACAGCGCCTGGTTCTGCCGGTAGTTGTCGTTGAGCACCAGCGCGGCGACCTCGTCGGTCATCGATGCCAGCAGCTTGTTGCGCTCCGGCAGCGACAGCTTCCGTGCCTTGACCTGCGCGTTGAGCAGGATCTTGATGTTGACCTCGTGGTCCGAGGTATCCACGCCGGCGGAATTGTCGATGAAGTCGGTGTTGAGCAG
>JBQCFN010000148.1:0-27791 GCA_051959035.1 Lysobacteraceae bacterium
CGATAGACAGCGGCGATCCGCGCGGAATACCATCACGTTTCGGCGATTCGACGAAAGGGGCTCGTCACAATGCCGCTGACCAGCGCCGACCAGCAGCTTCTCTCGCTGCTCCGCGAGAACGCCCGCGCCTCCACCGCCGAGCTGGCCCGCCGGCTGAAGCTGTCGCGCACCACCGTGCAGAGCCGGATCGAGCGGCTGGAACGGCAGGGCGTGATCGCCGGCTACACGGTGCGGGTGGACGACGAGGCCGAGCGCGGCTACATCCGCGCCCACATCATGATCACCGTGCTGCCGCGGCAGATGCCGGCGGTGGTGCGGGCGCTGCACGCGATGCCGCAGGTGCGCGCGCTGCACTCGGTGAGCGGGCCGTTCGACCTGGTCGCGCTGGGCGTGGTGCCGACGATCGGCGAGATGGACCAGCTGACCGATCGCATCGGCGCGATCGAGGGGGTGGAACGCACCACCTCGTCGATCGTCCTGTCGGCGAAGTTCGAGCGGTAGGCGCGCGGCACCGGGCCGCCGGCCGGGCGCCCGGAGGCCGCCATCCCCGCCGCTCCATGGCCCGCCCGGGGCCGGCGCGACGGCCGGCGGGGGCACCGCCCCTACAATGCGCGGTTTCCGCGCGTGCCCGCGACTTGAAGACATCCGACTTCCATTACGACCTGCCGCCCGAGCTGATCGCGCAGGCGCCCCTGCCCGAGCGCTCCGCCAGCCGCCTGCTGGTGGTGCCGCCGCCGCCCGCGCCGCTGGCGGACCGCCAGGTGCGCGACCTGCCGGGGCTGCTGCAGCCGGGCGACCTGCTGGTGTTCAACGACACCCGGGTGATCCCGGCGCGGCTGTTCGGCCAGAAGGCGACGGGCGGCCGGGTCGAGGTCCTGATCGAACGCCTGCTGCCCGGCGACGAGGCGCGGGCGCAGCTGGGCGTCAGCAAGGCGCCGAAGGCCGGCAGCCGGCTCGCGCTCGACGCCGGCGGCGAAGCCGAGGTGCTCGGCCGCGAGGACGGCTTCTACCGGCTGCGCTTCCACGTGCCCGGCGGCCTGCACGACTGGCTGGCGCACGCCGGCCGCATGCCGCTGCCGCCCTACATCCAGCGCGCGCCGGATGCCGCCGACGAGGCGCGCTACCAGACCGTGTTCGCGCGCGAGGAAGGCGCGGTGGCGGCGCCGACCGCCGGCCTGCACTTCGACGAACCGCTGCTCGCGGCGCTGCGCGCGCGCGGCGTGGACATCGGCCACGTCACCCTGCACGTGGGCGCGGGGACCTTCCAGCCGGTGCGGGTGGAGGACGTGGCCGCGCACCGCATGCACAGCGAATGGCTCAACGTCGGCGCCGCGCTGGTGCGGCAGGTGCGCGAGGCGCGCGCGCGCGGCGGACGGGTGGTGGCGGTCGGCACGACCGTGGTGCGCGCGCTGGAGTCCGCGCTCGTCAGGGGCGAGGCGCAGCGCGATGGCGAGCTGCAGCCCTTCGCCGGCGACACCACGATCTTCATCTATCCGGGCTACCGCATCCGCAGCGTGGACGCGCTGCTGACCAACTTCCACCTGCCGGAAAGCACGCTGCTGATGCTGGTGTCGGCGTTCGCGGGCAAGGCGCGGGTGTTCGCCGCCTACGAACACGCGGTGCGCGAGCGCTACCGCTTCTTCTCCTACGGCGATGCGATGCTGCTGTGGCCGGAGGAGGGCGGGCCGCGATGAGCCGGATGGCGTTCGAACTGCTGGCCACCGACGGCGCCGCGCGCCGCGGCCGGCTCCGCTTCCCGCGCGGCACGGTGGAGACGCCGGCGTTCATGCCGGTGGGCACCTACGGTTCGGTCAAGGGCATGTTGCCGGAACAGCTGCGCGCGCTCGGCGCGGAGATCATCCTCGGCAACACCTTCCACCTCTCCCTGCGGCCGGGGCTGGAGGTGATCGAGGCGCACGGCGGGCTGCACGGCTTCGCCCGCTGGGACGGGCCGATCCTCACCGATTCGGGCGGCTTCCAGGTGTTCTCGCTGGCGCACCGGCGCCGGATCACCGAGCAGGGCGTGACCTTCCAGGCGCCGACCGACGGCTCGACGGTGTTCCTCGGTCCCGAGGAGTCAATGCGCATCCAGAAGGCGCTGGACAGCGACATCGTGATGATCTTCGACGAGTGCCCGCCGGTGAACGGCAAGGACGGCCAGCCCGTGCACCCGCGCGTGGTCGAGAAGTCGATGGAACTGTCACTGCGCTGGGCCGAGCGCTCGAAGCGCGCGCACGAGGGCAACGACGCGGCGCTGTTCGGCATCGTCCAGGGCGGCGTGCACCGCGAGCTGCGCACGCGCTCGGCGGAAGGCCTGAAGGCGATCGGCTTCGACGGCTACGCGATCGGCGGCCTCGCGGTCGGCGAGACCGAGGCCGAGCGCAACGCCATGCTCGAGCACACCGCGCCGCAACTGCCGGCCGACCGGCCGCGCTACCTGATGGGCGTGGGCCGGCCGGAGGACCTGGTGGAGGCGGTCGCGCGCGGCGTGGACATGTTCGACTGCGTGATGCCGACCCGCAACGCGCGCAACGGCCACTACTTCACCCGCACGGGCACCGTGCGCATCCGCAACGCGAAATACGAGAAGGACCTGCGCCCGATCGAGGAAGGCTGCGGCTGCCCCACCTGCGGCGGCGGCTACACCCGCGCCTACCTGCGCCACCTGGACCGCTGCAACGAGATGCTGGCGCCGATCCTCGGCACCCTGCACAACCTCTGGCACTACCAGCGGCTGATGGCCGACATGCGGGCGGCGATCGGGCAGGGAACCTTCGCCGACTTCCGCCGGTCCTTCCACGCCATGCGCGCCGCGCCGGCCGCCTGACGGCTTGCAAGGCCCGCGCCGCGCCCCCAATCCGTGCCCACGGTCGCGCCGGCCCGCCGGGGCAGGGCGCGCCCGCATGGCATAATCCCGCGTTATTTGCACTGGACCGACCGATGACCCTGCTCGACCTGATCGTTTCCCCCGCCTACGCCCAGGCCGCCGGCCAGCCTGCCCCGGGCGGCCTGTTCGGCGGCGGCCTCGGCATGCTCTTCCCGCTCGTGCTGATCGGGGTGATGTATTTCCTGATGATCCGCCCGCAGATGAAGCGGCAGAAGGAACACCGCGCCATGCTCGACAAGCTCGGCAACGGCGACGAGGTCATCACCAACGGCGGCATCGCCGGCGTGGTGCGCGAGATCGGCGACCACTTCATCACCGTGGAGATCGCCGACAACGTGCGCGTGCGCCTGCAGAAGGGCGCGATCGCCAACGTGCTGCCCAAGGGCACCCTGAAGTCGGCCTGAGCCCGGCCTTTTTTCCTTTCGACTTGCGCGGCCGCCGCGGCCGCGCGTGAGGTTACGCGATGCTCGTCTACGGCCGCTGGAGAACCCTCGTCGCCGTGCTGGTGCTGCTGTTGAGCGCGCTCTACGCGCTGCCCAACCTGTACCCGCAGGATCCCTCCGTGCAGATCACCGCCACCCACGGCGCGAAGATCGACGACGCCTTCCGCCAGAAGGTCGCCGCGACGCTGAAGCAGGCGGGCGTGGCGCCGAAGGCGATCGAGGTGCAGAAGGACGGCAACCTGCTGGTGCGCCTGCGCTCGCCGAACGCGCAGGTGCTGGCCGCCGACACCCTGCGCGACAGCGTCGGCAACGACTACGTCGTCGCCCTCAACCTCGCCTCCACCGTGCCGGGCTGGCTGTCCGCGATCGGGGCCCGGCCGATGCTGCTCGGCCTCGACCTGCAGGGCGGCGTGCACTTCCTGATGCAGGTGGACCAGAAGGCGGCGATCGACAAGCGCATCGACGCCTACGCCGAGGACCTGCGGGTGATGCTGCGCGACGGCCGCATCCGCTACGAATCGGTCGAGCGCCTGCCGGACAACAGCCTGCGCGTCACCCTCGCGCCGGGCGCCGACGTCGCCGCCGCCCAGGCGCTGATCGGCAAGAACCTCTCCAACCTGCCGAGCGACACCCAGGGCAACGTGATCACGGTGCGGGTGCCGGACAAGGAACTGCAGCAGATCACCACCGACGCGATCGAGCAGAACGTCGGCACCCTGCGCAACCGCATCAACGAGCTCGGCGTGGCCGAGCCGATCATCCAGCGCCAGGGCAGCGACCGCATCGTGGTCGAGCTGCCGGGCGTGCAGGACACCGCCCAGGCCAAGCGGATCCTCGGCGCCACCGCCACGCTGGAATATCGCGGCGTGGTCGATGGCAACGCCTACGACGCGATCGCCAGCGGCAACGTACCGCCGGAGGCCCGCGTGTACTACCGCAAGGAGACCGGCCCCGACGGCAAGCCGATCCCGATCCTGCTGAGCAAGCGGGTGATCACCTCGGGCGACCAGCTGGTCACCGCGCGCTCGGGCTACGACCAGCGCAGCGGCACCCCGTCGGTGAACGTGACGCTCAACGGCGTCGGCGGCGAGCGCATGTTCGACTTCACCAGCCAGAACGTCGGCAAGCCGATGGCGGTGGTGTACGTGGAGCGGGTGCCGGAAGTGCGCAAGGGCCCGGATGGCAAGGAAATCCGCACCAGCCGCATCAACGAGCAGGTGATCTCGGTCGCGACCATCCAGGGCGTGTTCGGCAAGGAGTTCCAGACCACCGGCCTGAACAGCCCGAAGGAAGCCGCCGACCTCGCGCTGCTGCTGCGCGCCGGCGCGCTCGCCGCGCCGATGGACTTCGCCGAGGAGCGCATCATCGGCCCGAGCCTGGGCGCCGAGAACATCCAGCGCGGCCTCGAGGCAGTCGGCTACTCGTTCCTGTTCGCGCTGGTGTTCTTCCTCATCTACTACCGCATGTTCGGCGTCATCACCTGCCTGGCGCTGCTGCTGAACCTGCTCGCGGTGCTGGCGATCCTGTCGGTGATGGGGGCGACGATGACGCTGCCCGGCCTCGCCGGCATCGCGCTCACGGTCGGCATGTCGGTGGACGCCAACGTGCTGATCAACGAGCGCATCCGCGAGGACCTGCGGCTGGGCATGAACCCGCTGACCGCGATCTCGGAGGGCTACCAGCGGGCCAAGGGCACCATCTACGACGCCAACATCACCACGCTGCTGGCGGGCGTGGCGCTGTTCGCGTTCGGCACCGGCCCGCTGAAGGGCTTCGCGGTGACGCTGATCGTCGGCATCCTGACCTCGATGTACACCGCGGTGTCGGTGTCGCGCGGCATCGCCACGCTCATCTACGGCCGCCGCCGCAAGCTGCAGTCGATCGCAATCTGACCTTGGCCGGAGGCGGCTCATCCGAGCCGCTCCGGCGCCGCGGGTCCGGTACGCGCCGGACCCGCTCCCGCCACCCGGGCTGGTCCGGCTGGCGAGCGGGCCCTCCCCGGCCCGCCAACAACAGGGCACTTCGATGAAACCGTTCAACCTGTTCCCCTACGGCAGCAACATCCACTTCATGCGCCTGCGCTGGGTGTCGCTGACGATCGCCGCGCTGCTGATGTTCGTCTCGCTCGGCGCGATGGTCTACAACACCTTCCAGGGCGGCCAGTTCAATGGCGCCGGCACCTTCAATTACGCGCTGGACTTCACCGGCGGCGTCGGCGTCGAGCTGCGCTACCAGAAGGCGCCGGACGTCGACCAGGTCCGCGAGAAGCTGGAGAAGGCCGGGTTCCAGCACGCGGTGGTGCAGACCTTCGGCAGCTCCAGCGACCTGCTCGTGCGCCTGCAGACCCGGCAGGCCGAGGCCAACCAGGACGCCACCAGCAGCATCGGCGACGCCGTCGCGCAGGCGGCCTCGCTGCCGGGCAACGCCGCGACCAAGCGCAGCAGCGCGGCGATCAGCGCCCAGGTCGGCAAGGAGCTCGCGCTCAACGGCTTGTACGCGCTGCTGTTCGTGATGATCGGCTTCCTGATCTACATCTCGTTCCGCTTCGAGCTGAAGTTCGCGATCGCGGCGATCATCGCCACGCTGCACGACGTGCTCATCGTGTGCGGCTGGTTCGCGATCACCGGCCACGAGTTCAACCTGAACGTGCTCGCAGGCGTGCTTGCGGTAATGGGCTTCTCGATCAACGACACCATCGTGGTGTTCGACCGCGTGCGCGAGAACTTCCGCAGCATGCGCGCCGAGCCCAGCGAGATCATGAACGCGGCGGTCAACCAAACCCTGTCGCGCACGATCATCACCTCGTTCGTGGCCTTCCTCAGCATGCTGGCGCTGTACCTGTTCGGCGGCGAGTCGCTGCGCGGCCTGGCCGAGGCGCAGATCATCGGCGTGGTGATCGGCACGCTGTCGTCGATCTTCGTCGCCTGCCCGCTGCTGCTGTGGCAGAACGTCACCAAGCAGGACCTGATGCCGAAGGCCCGCGACGACGCGGCGCTGGCGCGGCGGCCGTAAGCCGCGGCGCCACCGGCAATGGGAAAAGGCCGCGCACCCGCGCGGCCTTTTTCATCGCCGTCCTGCGCAGGAGCGGCCCATGGCCGCGAGCTTTTTCCCGGGGTTTCGACAGGGGCTGAAAACGCCCGCGGCTGCGGGCCGCTCCTGCGAAGGGCAGCTCAAACGAAGCTGGCGGCGTAACCGGAGCCGACCACCACCTTCTGCACCGCCTCGCTGACCTTGACGTTGCCGGCGATCACCTGCCGGCCGCGCGCGTCGGCCACGTCGAGCTTGCCCAGCGCGGCGCCGCGGTAGTCGCAGACGCGACCGCCGGCCTCGCGCACCAGCAGCACGCCGGCGGCGATGTCCCAGGGCTGCAGGCCGGCCTCGAAGTAGGCGTCGGCGCGGCCGCACGCGGTCCAGGCGAGGTCGAGCGCAGCCGATCCGGTGCGGCGCACGTCCTCGGCCTGCGCCAGCAGCTCGCGCAGGCACTCCAGCTGCTGCGGGGCGCGGGCGCGCTCGCGCGGCGGGAAACCGGTGATCAGCATGGCGCCGGCCAGTTCGGCGCGTTCGCCGATCCGGATGCGGCGCTCGTTGAGCACCGCGCCGCTGCCGCGGCTGGCGGTGAACAGCTCGTTGCGCAGCGGGTCGAACACCACGCCGTGGATCGGTTCGCCGCCTTCCAGCAGCGCGATCGACACGCACCAGTGCGGGATGCCGTGCAGGTAGTTGCTGGTGCCGTCCAGCGGGTCGACCACCCAGGTGTAGCGGCTGGCGCCGCGGTTGCCCTTGCGCGCGCCGCCTTCCTCGCCGAGCACCGCGTACTCGGGGTAGGCCCGGCGCAGTTCCTTGACGATTTCGGTCTCGGCGAGGCCGTCGACCTCGCTGGCGTAGTCCATGCGCTGCTTCTCGACCACATTCAGCGCGTCGATGCGGTGCATGTTCCGCAGCAGCACGTTCCCCCCGGCCCGGGCTGCCTTGACCATGACGTTGACGGCGGGCTTCTGCATGGCGACGGACCTCGGACGGGCGGCGGGAAGGGCAAGGGAAAAGAGCGCGCCGGCGGCGGGGCCGGGATGCGCAGTTTACCATTCGCGCATGAGTGCCGATTCCACCTTCCCCACTGCGGCCGCGTCGCGCATTCGCGTGGTGCTGGTCGGCACCCAGCATCCGGGCAACATCGGCTCGGCGGCGCGGGCGATGAAGACGATGGGCCTGTCGCGGCTGGCGCTGGTCGCGCCCGAGCGCTATCCGCACCCCGAGGCGGCGGCGCTGGCCGCCGGCGCCGACGACGTGCTGGCCGCCGCGACCGTCCACCCGGAGCTGGCGGCGGCGGTCGCCGACTGCCACCTCGTCTATGGCTGCACCGCCCGCAGCCGGCGCATCGCCCTGGACGAATACGCCCCGCGCGCGGCCGCCATCGGCCTGCGCGATGCCGCGCGCGCCGGTGCCGAGGTGGCGCTGGTGTTCGGCCGCGAGCGCACCGGCCTCACCAACGAGGAACTGCAGCTGTGCCACGCGGCGGTGCACATCCCCGCCAATCCGGAGTACAGCTCGCTCAACCTCGCCCAGGCGGTGCAGGTGCTGGCCTACGAGCTGCGCATGGCGATGCTCGGGGCGCCCTCCGCGGTCGTCGAGGGCCACCGCGAGGCGGCGGCGTCGCACGCGCAGCTGGAGAGTTTCTTCGCCCAGCTGGCCGATACCCTGGACGCGATCGACTTCCACAAGGGCCGAGCCCCGGAGGCGGCGATGCGCAAGCTGCGGCGGATCTTCCTGCGCGCCGGCATGGACGAGCGCGAGGTGCGCATCCTGCGCGGGGTGCTGGCCGACGCGCAGCGGATGGCGAGGCTGGCCTCGGAGCGGGGCGCCGGATGACGGCCAAGGCGGGCGTGTTCCGCGCCCGCCGCAATTGGGCTAGGCTCGCGGCTGCTTTGCCCCGCCGGACACGCCGCGTGCGCCAGCTCCTGACCAGCCTGCTGTGCGGCCTGCTCGTGCTGAGCGCCGGCGCGGCGCCGGCATCGCCGCCCGCGGGCGGCGACCCACGCGTGCTGGTGCTGGGCGCGATCAGCGACGACCCTGCCGCCGACTACGGGCGGCTCAAGCCGCTGCTCGATTACGCCGTGGCCCACCTGGCGGGGGTCGGCGTGCGCGAAGGCCGCATCCTGATGGCGCGCGACGTCCGGCAGATGGCCAGCTACCTGCGGCGCGGCCGGGTCGACTGGGTGACCGGCGGCGCCGCCACCGGCATGCGCCTGCAGGCCCGGGCCGGCGCGCTGCCGCTGCTGGTGGACGAGCGCAACGGCATGAGCCGCAGCCGTACCCTCGTGTTCGTCCGCCGCGACGCCGGCCTGCGCCGGCTGGAGGACCTGCGCGGGCGCAGCATCGCGTTCGCCGACGGCGCCTCGGCCGGCGCCTACTACATGTCCGCGCTGCAGCTCCTCGAGCACCACCTGCCGATGCAACTGCTGGCTTCGCCGCTCGACCGGCCGGGCGGCGACGCGGTCGGCTACCTGTTCGCGCATTCGCAGGCCAACGTCGCCGCCTGGGTGCACCGCGGGCTGGTGGACGCGGGGACCGCCAGCGACGTCGACTGGGACAACCCGCAGGCGATGCCGCCGGCGCTGCGCGAGGCCTTCGTGGTGGTCGACCGCAGCGAGGACTACCCGCGCGCGCTGGAGGTGGTGCGCGCCGACCTCGCGCCCGCCGTGCGCGAGCGCCTGCGCGAGGTGCTGCTGCAGGCCGCCGCCGATCCGGAGGCGCGCGAGCCGCTGCTCGAGTTCGCCGGCACCACCCGCTTCCTGCCGGTCGACGAGGAAGCCGAGGCCGGGCTGCGCCGCCTCGGCGAAGGCGTGGCACGCGTGCGCGCGGAGGTCGAATGAAGCGGTTCGCCGGCCTGCGCGGCCTGCAGGCGCGCTTCAGCCTGGTGGTCGCGGCCACCCTGCTGCTGATGCTGGCGATCGTCCTACTGATGCTGCAGCGGCAGGGCGCGATGCAGCGCGAGGTGCTGGCGCTGGGCCGCCAGGCGATGCACCAGCTGGTGTTCGAGCGCCTGCGCCGCCATGGCGAGGCGCGCGCGGCGCAGGTGGCCGATGCGCTGGCCAACCCGCTGTACTACTTCGACCTCGACAGCATCGGCACCGTCGCGCGCGACGTCCTGCACGAACCCGGCGTGCGCTACGTGCTGGTGTTCGACCGCGACGGCGACATTGTCGACGACGCCACCGGCGAGACGCCGGCCTACGGCCAGGCCATGCGCGACCCGCTCGCCTACGAGGCGGTGGCGGCGCGCGAGGTGCACGTGCAATGGACCGACCACGTGCTCGACGTCTCCAGCCCGATCCACGTCGGCGACCAGCGCCTGGGCGGCGTGCGCATCGGCTACGGGCTGGACGCGCCACGAACGGAGGAGGCGGCCGCCGTGCGCGCGCTGGACGCGCGGCTGGACCCGCTGGGCCAGCGCCACCTGCTGTGGATCGGGCTGCTGCTGGCGGCGCTGCTGGCGCTGGGCGCGCTGGCCTGCCTGCTGCTGCAGCGCGCGCTGGTGTGGCCGATCCGCCGGCTCGCGGACGCCGCGCGCGAGATCGAGGCCGGCAACTTCGCCGCGACGGTGCCCACCAGCCGCCGCAACGACGAACTCGGCGACCTGGTGCGCGCGTTCGGCCGCATGGGCGCGAGCATCGCCCGCCACGACCGCGACATCCGCCGCATGGCCTACACCGACGCGCTCACCGGCCTCGCCAACCGGCTCGCCTTCCGCGAGAGCCTCGACCAGCGCCTGATGCAGCTGCGCGGCGCCGGCCGCCAGCTGGCGCTGCTGTTCTGCGACATCGACGACTTCAAGCGGGTCAACGACACGCTCGGCCACGAGGCCGGCGACGAGGTGCTGGTGCAGTTCGCCAACCGCATCCGCGCGGCGGTGGCGCAGTACGGCGCCGACGAGAGCCTGATCGCGCGCTTCGGTGGCGACGAGTTCGTGGTCCTGCTGCAGGCCGGCACCGCGCCCGGCCACGACGCGCGCACGCTGGCGGGCGAACTGGCCGCGACCCTGGTCGACGCGCTTGCGCGCCCGCTGCTGGTGCAGGGCCGCCAGGTCTTCCTCGGCGTGTCGATCGGCGTGACCCTGTTCCCCGAGGACGCGGCCGGCGGCACCGCGCTGCTGAAGAACGCCGACATCGCGATGTACCAGGCCAAGGTCGCGGGCAAGGGTTGCCACCGCTTCTACAGCCGCGCGATGGACCAGGCGGTGGAGCGGCGGGTGCGCATGGAGCAGGACCTGCGCGGCGCGTGGGAACGCGGCGAGCTGAGCCTCGCCTACCAGCCGGTGTTCCGGTTGTCCGACGGCCAGCTCGCCGGCGCCGAGGCGCTGCTGCGCTGGCGCCACCCGGAGCAGGGCGTGATCGCGCCATCGGTGTTCGTCGACGTCGCCGAGCAGAGCGGCCTGATCGAGACGATCGGCCCGCAGGCGCTGCGCGCGGCCTGCGTGGAGGCGATGGAATGGTACGCGCGGCGCGGGCGCGGCGAGGGCCTGTTCGTGTCGGTCAACGTGTCGCCGCGCCAGCTGCGCAGCGGCACGCTGCCCGACGAGGTCGCCGCCGCGCTGGCCGACAGCGGCCTGCCCGCCGGCCTGTTGCACCTGGAGCTCACCGAGACCGCGGTGATCGGCGACGAGCAGCACGCCAGCGCGATGCTGTCGAGGTTGCGCAGCAGCGGCGTGAAGGTGTGGCTGGACGACTTCGGCACCGGCTTCTCCGGCCTGAGCCACCTGCGCCGGGTGCCGGTGGACGGCGTCAAGATCGACCGCAGCTTCGTCGCCGACGTGCTGCGCGATCCCGACGACCTCGCGCTGACCACCGCGATCATCGCGATGGCGCATTCGCTCGGCATCACCGTGGTCGCCGAGGGCGTCGAGCAGGAAGGCCAGTACAACATCCTGCGCGAGCGCGGCTGCGACCTCGCCCAGGGCTACTGGCTTGGCCACCCGCTCGCGCCGGACGATTTCGCCGCGCTGCTTGCCTGACCGCTAGGCCAGCGCGTGCAGCCACGCAGTGGCGCGCGCGAGCAGGTTGCCCGACAGCAACCCGGCGCTGGCCACCGCGGCGGCGCCGGCGATCCAGCCCGCCAGCAACAGCGCGCCGTCGCGTTCCAGCAGGGCGAGCGCGAACACCAGCAGCAATCCGCCGAACAGGTAGTTGGTGAGCGGGATCGGCAGCGACAGCAGCAGGCCGATCAGCACCAGCAGCAGGCCGCTCACCATCGCCGCGGCGCGGTAATGCAGCACCTGCGGCAGGCGCGGCCGGACCACCGTCTCCAACCAGCCGAGCGGGCGCTCGGCCTTGCGCGCGAAGCGCGCCAGCGCGCCGCGGTGCGGGCCGCGCCGCGCCAGCGCGCGCGGCAACCAGGGTTCGCGCCGCCCCGCCAGCAACTGCAGGCCGACCAGCACCGCCAGCGGCCCGCCGATCGCGCCGCCGCCCGGGATGGGGATGAAGGCGGGCAGGGCGGCGATCAGCAGCAGCATGCCGAACGCGCGCCGGCCGAGCCCGGCGAGCATGCCGGACAGCGGGAGGATCTCGTCGGGATCGCCTTCCGCGAATGCGCGCAGCAACGCGCGGATGCCCGCCTCAGCCGCCATCGGAGGCCTCGCCGGGCAGCCGCAGCACCAGCAGCTTGTCCACGCGCGGGCCGTCCAGGTCGACCACTTCGATCCGCCAGCCGCCCCAGTCGAAGTGCTCGCCGGTGTTGGGGATCCGGCCGAACCACGCGATCGCCATGCCGGCGGCGGTGTGGTAGTCGTGCTCGTCCTCGTAGGGCAGCGCTCCGCCGCCGAGCAGTTCGCGCAGGTCGTCCACCGGCAGCGAGCCGTCGACCAGCAGCGAACCGTCGTCGCGCACGACCACCAGCGCCTCGGCATCGGCGTTCTCGCCCGACTGCACGCGGCCGATCACCGCGCCCATCAGGTCGTTGAGCGTGACCATGCCGGTGACGTCGCCGTACTCGTCGACCACCAGCGCCAGCGACTGCTGCTCCTCGCGGAAGATCTCCAGCAGCTTGAGCGCGTGGGTGGACTCGGACACGAACACCGGCGGGCGCAGCGCGCGGCTGCTGAGCAGGTTGCCGAGCTCGAACCCGGGCTGGCCCATGTTGGCCACCAGCGACTTCACCTCGAGCACGCCGAGCACGTCCGAGTCGCCGTGGCGGTAGACCGGATAGCGCGAGTAGGGCGTCTCGCGCATGGTCTCGAGGTTCTCGCCGGCGGGGGCGGCGGCATCGAGCCAGGCGATGCGGGTGCGCGGCGTCATCAGGCTGTCGACCGTGCGGTCGCCCAGCCGCATGACCCGCTGCATCATGTTGCGTTCGTCCGAGTCGATCACGCCCTGCTCGTGGCTCTCGGCGACCAGCAGGCGGATCTCCTCCTCGGACACGTGCGAGCCGGCCGCCTCGCTCAGGCGCAGCAGGCGCATCATCGCGCGCGTACTGCGCGACAGCGCGACCACGAACGGCGTGGCCACCAGCGCGAAGAACTCCATCGGGTAGGCGACCGCCGAGGCGATCTGCTCCGGCCGCAGCGTGCCCACGCGCTTGGGCACCAGCTCGCCGATCAGGCCGAAGAAGAACAGCATGACGAGGAAGCCGGTGACGAAGCCGAGCTTGCCTGCGTAGGGCGCGAGCAGGGGGATGTCGGCGATGGGCTCGGCGATGCGCGCACCCATCGTCTCGCCGCCGAAGTAGCCGACCAGCAGGCTGAGCAGGGTGATCCACAGCTGCACCGCGGACAGGAAGCTCTCCGGGTGTTCGGCCAGCTGCAGCGCCTTGCGCGCGCCGCGGCTGGTCTCGGCCATGTGCTTGAGGCGGATCTTGCGCGAGGTCATCACCGCCATCTCCGACAGGGCGAAGAAGGCGTTGAACAGGACCAGCACGAGGACGATCAGCAGTTGCAGCACGTCGGTTCCAGCGGGGGCGGGGCGGGCGCGCGGTCGCCCGGTGTGCGGGCCGTGAAGGCCCCGCCACGCGGGAGCCGGCGGCGCGGCGCATCATAGCAACGGCCCCCGCGGGGCCGGCCCGGGACGCGTGCAACGAAAGCGTCACAAAGCGCCCCTATCCTTGCCCCGTTCCCACCAGGACCGCGCCGATGTTCTCCCTGCAGACGATCTTCGGCCAGGGCAAGCAGTTCTTCGCCCTGCTCGACGAAGCGGCCGACGCCGCCCACGACAGCACCCGCGCGCTGCACGAGATGCTGAAGGCGCCGCAGGACACGCCCAGCCTGGACGCCTTCAAGCTGGCGCGCCAGCGCGAGCGCGCCGCCTCCGACAAGATCAGCCAGGCGCTGGTCGACAGCTTCATCACCCCGATCGAGCGCGAGGACATCGAGGCGCTGGCCTCGGCCCTGTACAAGATCCCCAAGCAGGTGGAGCGCTTCGCCGACCGCTACGCGCTGGCCCGCCACCGCCTCGAGGGCATCGACTTCGCCCCGCGCGCGGCGATGCTGGAGAAGGCGGCCGCGGTGGTGGTGGAGATGGTGCACGCCCTGCGCGACATGCACCTGGAGCAGATGAAGCAGCTCAACGACCGCCTGCGGGTGATCGAGACCGAGGCCGACCGGCTGATCCTCGAGCTGCACCGCGACATCTACTCCGGCCGGCTGGACGCGGCCGAGATGTTCCTGCTCAAGGAGTTCTTCGAAATCCTCGAGAAGGCGATCGACCGCTGCCGCGAGGCCGGCGTGGTCGCCTACGAAATCGTGCTGAAGAACAGCTGAGAACCCGCCATGCGCGCTGACCGAGGGGGTCGCCGATGCTGACCCTGGTGCTGGTGGTGGTGTTCGCCGCCTTCGTCTTCGAGTTCATCAACGGCTTCCACGACACCGCCAATTCGATCGCGGCGTCGGTAGCGACCAAGGTGCTGTCGCCCGGCCAGGCGGTCATCCTCGCCGCGGTGATGAACCTGGTCGGCGCGCTGACCGGCACCGCCGTCGCGGCCACCATCGCCACCGGCATCGTCAACACGGCGGTGGTCGACCCGACCATGCACGTGATGCTGAGCGCGCTGCTCGGCGCGATCGGCTGGAACCTGATCACCTGGTGGCTGGGGTTGCCGTCGTCCTCCTCGCACGCGCTGATCGGCGGCCTGTGCGGCGCCGCGCTGGCGGCCGGGCACAACGACTGGAACGCGCTGATCTGGTCGCAGCACCTCGGCGGCTGGACCGAGAACAAGGGCCTGGTGTGGAAGGTGTTCCTGCCGATGGTCACCTCGCCGATCGCGGGCTTCCTGCTCGGCTTCCTGATGATGCTGCTGCTGTGGGCGGTCATCTCGGCGATGGCGCGCGCCGGCGGCGTGTTCGCGCGGATGGCGCGGCCGCGCTGGGTCAACGCGTTCTTCGGCAAGGTGCAGATCCTGTCGGCCGCCTACATGGGCTACGCCCACGGCCACAACGACGCGCAGAAGACGATGGGCGTGATCGCGCTGACCCTGTACGGCGCGGAGGCGAGCGGCGCGCTGCGCGGCCTGCCGTCGTGGCTCGGCTTCATGCACCCGGGCAGCGGCGGGCCGGGCAACCACGTGGCGATGTGGATCGTGGTGAGCTGCGCGCTGGTGATGGCGGCCGGCACCGCCTCCGGCGGCTGGCGGATCATCAAGACGCTCGGCCACAAGATGGTGAAGCTGCAGCCGATCAACGGTTTCGCGGTGGACACCAGCTCGGCGACGATCCTCACCCTCGCCGCGCACTACGGCATGCCGGTCTCGACCACCCACAGCATCTCCACGGCGATCATGGGGGTGGGCTTCGCCAAGAACCCGCGGGCGCTCAAGCTGACGGTGATCGAGCGCATCGTGTGGGCGTGGATCCTGACGATCCCGGCCGCCGCGTCGGTGGCCTACGCGCTGTACCTGCTGGTCGGCGCGCTGGGCGTCGCGTAGCCGCGCGAGCGGGGCCTGGCGGCGCCGCTCAGAGCAGGTCGCCGCCCGCCGACAGGGCCCGCTCCATGCGGTCGCCCATGCCGCCGATCTCGAGGATGAGGCGGTCGACTTCGGCCGCCGTCAGCCCGGTGTACGGACGGTTTTCGACCAGCTGCAGGTAGGGCACGCCGTCGAGGTCGCCGATCGACAGGTAACCCACCCGGCTTTCCCAGTTGAAGGCGAGCGCGCGCCGGCAGTCGATGCCGGTGGTCGGCGCGACCGCGGTGCTCACGCGCAGGTAGCAGCGCTGGTCGTCGTCCTGCAGCTCGGACAGGAAGATCGCCTGGTGCCGGCTGCCGTTCTCGAGCGAGAGCTCCACGCACAGCACGTACGGCTCCTGCATGGTCACGTGGAAGCCGCTGGCGGCGAGGTGGCTGCGGATCTGCTCGAAGTTCTGCATGGTGGCGGCGCGGCGCGGGGGAGCCGCTATGCTACCCCGATGAAGGCCCGGGCTCCGCAGCAAGCCACCGCCGAGCAGCGCATCCTGGCCGCCGTGCGCGCGATCCCGCGTGGCCAGGTCGCCGGCTATGGAGAGGTCGCGCGGCGCGCGGGCCTGCCGGGCCGTGCCCGCCTCGCCGCGCGCGTGCTCAGCGGCAACGCCGACCCGACCCTGCCCTGGCACCGCGTGCTGCGCTCGGACGGCCGGATCGCCTTCCCGCCCGGCTCGGAGGGCTTCCGCGAGCAGTCGCGGCGGCTGCAGGCCGAAGGCGTGGTGGTGGCGAATGGACGGGTGCGCGTCGCGCGGCAGGCGCCCGACCTCGACGCGGCGCTGTGGGGCATGGGCTGAGCCAGCGCGGGCCGGGGCACGCATGCGCGGGCGTTGACCACGCTGCCGGTATCATGGCGGACCGTTTTGCCACAGCCGCCCGCCGATGTTCTCCCGACTGCCCCCCGTCACCAAGGCGCTGCTGATCGCCAACGGCGTGGTGTTCCTGCTGCAGAAGCTGCTGGGGGATGGCCTGTTCGCCTCCTTCATGCTGTGGCCGCCGGCGGCCGACGGCGGCTTCGGCATGGGTCCGTCCTTCATGCCCTGGCAGCTGGTGACCTACGCCTTCCTGCACGGCAACCTCCCCCACGTCGCCTTCAACATGCTCGCGCTGGCGATGTTCGGCGCGCCGCTGGAATACACCTGGGGCGAGCGCCGCTTCGCTTCGTACTACTTCGTGTGCGTGGTCGGCGCGGGCCTGTGCCAGCTCGCGGTGGGCTACTGGACGGCGGTGCAGGGCGGAGGCCTTTACCCGACGGTGGGGGCGTCCGGCGGCATCTTCGGCCTGCTGCTCGCCTACGGCCTTCTCTTTCCGAACCAGCGGGTGATGCTGCTGATCCCGCCGGTGCCGATGAAGGCGCGCACGCTGGTCATCGTGTACGGCGCGATCGAACTGCTGCTCGGCGCAACCGGCCTGCAGCCGGGGGTGGCGCACTTCGCGCACCTGGGCGGGATGCTGTTCGGCTGGCTGCTGATCCAGTACTGGCGCGGCAAGCCGCCGTTCGGCCGGCGCGGGCCGCCGCGGACACGCATCGTGCGCTGAGCCGGCGCGCCCGCGCGCGCCGTCCGGTCAGGCCGCCGCGGCCGGCCGCAGGTCCAGCACCACCCGCACCAGCCCGGGGGCGTCGCCGCGCTCGCGGTGGAAGCCCATCGACTCGGCCAGTTGCAGCATCGGCTGGTTGTGCTCCAGCACGTCGCCGTAGAGCCGGTCCAGCTCCTTGCCGCGCGCCCAGCGCACCAGCCGGCGCATCAGGTGCCGGCCCAGGCCCATGTTGGCGATGAAGCGGCTCACCAGGATGGCGAACTCGGCCTCGCGCCGGCCCGGCGTCACCGCCGCGCGGGCGACCGCCCCGACCAGGGCCTCGCCCGGGGGGAGCGGCTCGGCGACCACGATCGCGAACTCGTTGCGGGGGTTCGGATGGGTGAGCCGCTCGGCCATCTCCGGCGAGAGCTCGCTCATCGAATGCAGGAAGCGGTGGCGGATCTCGTCCGGTTCGAGCAACGGGAACGCCGCGCGCAGCGGCACCGCGTCGTCGGGGCGGATGGGACGGATGAGCACTTCGCGCCCGTTGGGGAGGCGCTGCTGCTCATGCCACGGCGGGAGTCGGTTGCGGGCGGCCATAGTGCGCGGGATGCTGGCACGGACCAGGTGAAAGCGGGCTCTAGATCACAGTTCCGCGCCGGGCCTTCACGCGGACGGCCTCGCGCGGCCCCCGCCTTCACGCCGGTACACTCTGCGGCCCCCACGCGAAGGCCCGGTCATGGCAGGCAATGGCGACTCCACCCGCGCGGTGCTGTTCGCGCTCGGCGCCAACCTGGCGATCGCGCTGGCCAAGGGCGTCGCGGCCTTCTTCACCGGCTCCAGCGCGATGCTGGCCGAGACCGTGCACTCCTTCGCCGACTGCGGCAACCAGTTGCTGCTCCTGCTCGGCATGCGCCAGGCCAGGCGCCCGCCATCACCGGACTATCCGCTCGGCTACGGCAAGGCGATCTACTTCTGGTCGTTCCTGGTCGCGCTGATGCTGTTCACGGTCGGCGGCATGTTTTCGCTCTACGAGGGCGCGCACAAGCTGCAGCACCCCGAGCCGCTGCGGCAGTGGTGGTGGGCGGCCGGCGTGCTGGTGTTCGGCATCGTCGCCGAGGGCGTCTCGATGCGCGCCTGCCTGCAGGAAGTGGCGAAGGCGCGCGGCGGCCGCGGACTGTGGCGCTGGTTCCGCGACAGCCGGCAGAGCGAGCTGGTGGTGATCTTCGGCGAGGACTTCGCGGCACTGGTCGGCCTGGTGTTCGCGCTCGCGGCGGTGCTGCTCAGCGTGGTGACCGGCAATCCGCTGTGGGATGCGGCCGGCAGCCTCGCGATCGGCGCCCTGCTGATCGTGGTGGCGGTGCTGGTGGCGATCGAGGTCAAGGCGATGCTGATCGGGCAGAGCGTGGATCCGGCGCGCGAGGCGGAGTTGCGCGCCTTCCTCGAAGCCCGCCCGGAAGTCGCGCGGATCATCAGCCTGATCACCCTGCAGCTCGGCAACCAGGTGATGGTGTCGGTGCAGGCGCACATGCGCGAACGCGGCAGCGCCGACGCGCTGGTGGCCCAGATCAACGCCGTCGAGCGGGCGATGAAGCAGTCCTTCCCCGAGGTGCGCTGGAGCTTCTTCGAGCCGGATACCCGCGATAGCCGCGACTAGGCCGCTTCAGCCGGGCGCGCGCAGCCAGTCCACGCGCGGCGGCGTCGCGTCGTTCGCGAGCAGGCGGGCGAGCGCCGGCAGGCAGCGCCGCAAGCCCTCGTCGAACCGGTATGGCGGATTGAGCAGCAGCATGCCGCTGCCGTTCATGCGCAGGGGCGAATCGTCCGCGCGCACCAGCAGTTCGGCGCACAGCACCGACTTCGCCGGCAGCGCGGCGGCGGCGCGATAGAACGGCTGCAGCACGCGGCGCTGCTTGACCGGATACCAGAGGGCGGCCATGCCCTGCGGCCAGCGCGCGAGCCCTTCGCGCAATGCGGCGAGGGCGGCGTCGAACTCGGCCAGCTGGGCCTCGTAGGGCGGATCGACCAGCACCAGCCCGCGCGCGTAGCGCACGCCGTTCACGCTGGGCGGCAGCAGCGCGCGCAGCGCCGCGTAGCCGTCGCGCTGGTGGACGCCCACGCGCGGATCGCCGGCGAACACCGCCCTGAGCGCCGAGGCTTCGTCCGGCTGGAGCTCGCAGCAGGCGATGCGGTCCTGCGCGCGCAGCGCATGGGCGAGCAGCCACGGCGAGCCCGGGTACGCGGCCTCGCCGTGGCGCGCGCGGCAGGCGCGCACGGCGTCCAGGTAGGCGGCGATCCACGGATCCGCCGGCGGCGCGGCGAGCAGGCGCCGGATGCCTTCGTCCGCCTCGCCGGTGCGTTGCGCGGCCTCGTCGTCGAGCGCGTACAGGCCGCGCCCGGCGTGGGTGTCGAGCGCGAAGCAGGCCGCGGGCTTGCCGGCCAGCGCCTCGCACAGCGCCAGCAGCACGACGTGCTTGAGCACGTCGGCGTGGTTGCCGGCATGGAAGGCGTGGCGGTAGTTCATCGCGGCAGTGTACGCAGCGGCGTCCGCGCCGGCATCCGCGTCAGTGGGTTTCCAGCACCAGCTTCACGCCGAGCGGGGCGATCTCGTGCATCTCGGTCTCGAGGTCGGCGCGCAGCAGCGGGCGCGCGTCGAGCCAGGCCTTCGGCAGGTCCAGCACCAGCTGCTCGCCGTGCGCGGACAGCCGCAGCGGCGGCAGCTCGCCCGGTTCGTGCGAGCGGTGGAACAGCACCGCGAGCCGCAGCAGCGCCGCGGTGTGGCGCGCGCCGGGCAGCAGGCGGTCGGGCAGGGCGTCGAATGCCGACTTCGGGATCTTCCTGCGGTGGCTGCGCACCAGCGCGGCGAGGAAGCGCTGCTCCTGCTGGGAGAAGCCGGCGATGTCCGAATGGGCGAGCACGTAGGCGCCGTGCACCTGGTACTGGCTGTGCGCGATGGCCAGGCCGAGCTCGTGCAGGCGCGCCGCCCAGGCCAGGCGCAGGCGGTCGTCGACGTCGAAGTGCCAGGCCAGCGCGACGCGCTCGAACAGCTGCAGCGCGGTCGCCTCCACCCGCGCCGCCTGCGCCGCGTCGATGCCGTAGCGCTGCATCAGTGCGGCCACGGACGCATCGCGCGGATCGGCCTCGCTGCCGCGGCCGAGCATGTCGTACAGCACGCCCTCGCGCAGCGCCGCCTTGCTCACGGCCATGCGGACGAGGCCGAGCGCGTCGAAGGCCGCCTCCAGCACCAGCAGGCCGCCGGCGATGATCGGCCGGCGGTCGTCGGACAGTCCGGGCAGGTCGATCGCGTCGATGCTGCCGGCGCGCAGCAGGCGGTCGCGCAGCGGCGGCAGCGCCTCGGCGGTGATCGCGCCCTTGGTCAGCTTCATCGCGGCGCAGATCTCGCCGATCGCCTTGTTGGTGCCGGACGCGCCAAGCGCTTCGTCCCAGCCGAGCCCGCGGTAGACACCGGCGAACTGCTGGAACTCCGCCGACACCTCCACCAGCGCGTCCTGCCAGCGCCGGCGCGACAGCCGGCCGTCGCCGAAGAAGCGTCGCGTGCTCGCCACGCAGCCGGCCTGCAGGCTCTCGCGTTCCAGCGCTTCCAGGCCGGTGCCGATGATGCATTCGGTCGAGCCGCCGCCGATGTCCAGCACCAGCCGCAACTGGCCCGGCTTGGGCGGCTGCGCATGGGCCACGCCGAGGTAGATCAGGCGCGCCTCCTCGCGGCCGGACACCACCTCGACCGGATGCCCGAGCGCGGTCTCGGCCGGCAGCAGGAAGGCCTGCGGCGCCGCCAGCTGGCGCACGGTGTTGGTCGCGATCGCGCGCACCCGCTGCGGCGGGATGTCGCGCAGGCGCTGGCCGAAGCGGGCCAGGCATTCCAGCGCGCGCTGGCGCACGTCGGCGCGCAGGCCGCCCTTCGCGTCGAGGCCCTCGGCCAGGCGCACCGTCTCGCGCAGGCGGTCGACCGTGCGCAGCTGGCCGAGCACGTAGCGCGCGACGACCATGTGGAAGCTGTTGGAGCCGAGGTCGACGGCCGCAAGCAGGTCGCCGTCCTGCAGCGGCAGGGCGCGTGAGTGCGCGTGCAGGTGGGTCCGGGGCGTGTCATTCATGCGCGTGCACCCCGCACAGCCGGGCGAGCAGCGCCCGCTGCGCCGAATGCGGCCGTTCCCCCGGCCCCGGCGCGAGCCGCTCGTAGCGGCCGTCCGGGTGCAGGGCCCAGGCGTCGCAGTTGTCGGCGAGGTAGTTGTCGAGCGCCTCGGCCTTGACCCGCGCGGCGAGCGCCGGATCGAGGACCGGGAAGGCGACCTCGATCCGGCGCAGCAGGTTGCGCTCCAGCCAGTCGGCGCTCGAGCAGAACAGTTCCGGCTCGCCGTCGTTGGCGAACCAGTACACCCGGCTGTGCTCGAGGAAGCGCCCGACGACCGAGCGCACGCGGATGTTGTCCGACACCCCCGGCACGCCGGGACGCAGCGTGCACGCGCCGCGCACGATGAGGTCGATTTGCACGCCCGCCTGCGACGCCGCGTACAGCGCGCGCACCACCGCCGGTTCATTGAGCGCGTTCATGCGCGCGACCAGGCGCGCGGGCCTGCCGGCGCGGGCGTGGCGCGCCTCGCGCGCGATCCGCTCGACCACGCCGCCGTGCAGCGTGAAGGGGGACTGCAGCAGGCATTCCAGCTCGATCGCGGGGGCGAGCCCGGACAGCTGCTGGAACACCTGGTGCACGTCGCTGCCGATGCCCGGGTGCGCGGTCAGCAGGCCGATGTCGGTGTAGGCGCGCGCGGTGCCGGCGTGGTAGTTGCCGGTCGACAGGTGCACGTAGCGGCGCAGCTTCTGTCCCTCGCGGCGCACGACCAGCAGCATCTTCGCGTGGGTCTTGTAGCCGACCACGCCGTACACCACCTGCACGCCGGCCTGCTGCAGGCGGTCGGCGAAGGCAAGGTTGGCCTCCTCGTCGAAGCGCGCGCGCAGCTCCACCACCGCGGTGACGTCCTTGCCGTTGCGCGCGGCCTGCACCAGCGCGTCGACGATCTGCGAGTCGCGCCCGGTGCGGTACAGCGTCTGCTTGATCGCCAGCACGCGCGGGTCCTCGGCGGCCTGCCGCACCAGCTCCACCACCGCCGGGAAGCCGTCGTAGGGGTGGTGCAGCAGCACGTCGCCGTCGGCGATGCGCTCGAACATCGCCTCGCCGCCGGCCAGCTGGCGCGGCTGGAACGGCGGGTATTTCAACTCGGGCCGCTGCACGAGGTCGTAGACCTGGATGGCGCGGTTGAGGTTGGCGGGGCCGTCGATGCGGTAGACCGCGTTGTCGCCGAGGTCGAAGTTCTCCAGCAGCAGCCGCACGATGTCGTCGGGGCAGTCGCGCGCGATCTCCAGCCGCATCGCGCGCAGGTAGCCGCGCCCGGCGAGCTCGTCGCGCAGCGCCAGCGCGAGGTTCTGCACCTCGTCCTCGTCGACGATCAGCTCGGAATTGCGGGTGACGCGGAACTGGTAGGCGCCGAGCACCCGCATGCCCGGGAACAGCTCGGCGACGAACGCGCCGAGCACCGCAGCGAGGAACACGAAGTCGTGTTCGCCGCCCGACACCTCGCGCGGCAGCTGGATGATGCGCGGCAGCGAGCGCGGCGCGCGCACCACCGCCAGGTGGCCGGCGCGGCCGAAGGCGTCGCGGCCCTCCAGCACCACCACGATGTTGAGCGACTTGTTGAGGATCTTCGGGAACGGATGCGCGGGATCGAGGCCCAGCGGCGACAGCACCGGCTGGACCTCGTCGCGGAAGTAATCGCGCAGCCACGCCGACTGCGCTGCGTTCCACGTATCGCGCGGCAGGATGCGCACGCCGGCTTCGTTGAGCGCGGGCCGCAGCACCTCGTTCCAGCAGCGGTACTGCGCGTCCACCAGTTCCGCCGCGCGCTCGTGGATGCGGCGCAGCACGGTCGCGTGCGGCAGGCCGTCGGCGGCCACCGGCAACGCGAACTCCTCCGCGTGGCGCACGGTCGCCGCGCGTATCTCGAAGAACTCGTCGAGGTTGGTGCAGGAGATGCACAGGTAGCGCAGGCGCTCCAGCAGCGGCACCGCCGGGTCCTGCGCCTGCGCGAGCACGCGGAAGTTGAAGTCGAGCTGGGACAGCTCGCGGTTGGCGTACAGCGCCGGATCGCGCAACGCGTCCGGCGTCCCGCCGTCGTCCGGCGGCTGCGGGCCCGCGCGGCCGTGCGCGCGCGGCGCCTTCATGCAACGCCCCGCGCGCCCGCGCGCGGCAACACCCGGTCGGCGCCGAAGCGGCAGGCGAAGCTGCTGCCGTGCCCGACTTCGCTGCGGATGTCCAGCCGTGCCTGGTGCAGCCCGAGCACGTGCTTGACGATCGCCAGGCCCAGCCCGGTGCCGCCGCTCTCGCGCGAGCGGCTGGTGGACACGCGGTAGAAGCGTTCGGTGAGCCGCGGCAGGTTGGCGGCGGGGATGCCCACGCCGCTGTCCTCGACCGCGAGCACCACGCCGTCGCCGTCCCGGCGGAAGCGGATGCGCACGCTGCCGCCGGCCGGGGTGTAGCGCACCGCGTTGCTGACCAGGTTGGAAAACGCGCTGTGCAGCTCGCCCGGCGAACCGAGCAGGTCCACGCCGGCCTCGTCCTCGACGCTGATCGCATGGCGCTGCTGGCTGAGCGCCTCCGCCTCGCGCCGCAGCGCGGCCAGCATCGGCGCCATCGCCACCTCCTCGTCGGCCACCGCGTCCTGCGCCTCCAGGCGGGACAAGGCCAGCAGGTCCTCGACGAGCCGGCGCATGCGCTCGGACTGCCGGCGCATCTCGCCGAGCATCGGCGCCCAGTCCGGCCGCTCGGCGGGATCGAGCATCTCGAGGTAGCCGTGGATCACGGTCAGCGGGGTGCGCAGCTCGTGCGAAACGTTGGCGACGAAATCGCGGCGCATGTGCTCCAGTCGCACCACCTTGGTGACGTCGCGCGCGACCAGCAGCCACAGCTCGTCGGAGTAGGGGATCAGGCGCAGGTTGAGGCGGAGGTCGGGGTCGGCGGGCGAGGCGACGTCCAGCAGCGGCTCGGCGTTGCGACCGGCGGCGAGCCAGTGCGCCAGCGGCAGGGGCTGCAGGCGCTCGCCGAGCGGGGCGTCGATGTCATCCGGGTAGCGCAGCCCGAGCAGGTGGCCGGCGGCCTCGTTGAACCAGAGCGCGCGCTGGTGGTCGCGGTCGACCACCACCACCGCGTCGGGCAGGGCCGCGGCGGCCGCGCGGTAGGCGCGCAGCATGCCGAGCAGGCGCAGCTTGCGCGCGCGCATCTCGCGCTGGCGGCGTTCGAGCTGCTGGTCCAGCTCGCCCCACAGTCCGGTGCCGCGTGCCGACGCGCGGCGGCGCCCCTGCAGTCGCGCCACCAGGCGTTGCAGGCGCCAGGTGTGCAGGCCGAGCAGCGCGAGCGCCGCCAGCGCCAGCGCCATCCACGGGTGGCCGAGCAGCGCGCCCGCCACCAGCGCGGCGGCGAGCGCCAGGCCGAGGCGGAGGACGGTCGTCGAACGGGCGGCGCGCAATGCCATGCGGTGAGTCTAGCGGGGGCAGGGCCCGCGGCGGGCGCGTCGTTGCGGGCGGAGGTCAACCCGCGGCCGAGAACCGGTAGCCCGCGCCCCGCACGGTCTGCACCATCGCGTCCAGGCCGCTGGGCTCCAGAGCCTTGCGCAGGCGGCGGATGTGCACGTCGACGGTGCGCTCCTCGACGTACACGCTGCCGCCCCAGACGTGGTCGAGCAGCTGGGCGCGGCTGTACACGCGCTCGGGATGGGTCATGAAGAAGTGCAGCAGGCGGTATTCGGTCGGGCCGACCGCGAGCGGCTCCCGGCCCCCGGCCGCTTCGGCGAACACGCGGTGCGCCGCGCCGTCGATGCGCAGCGCGCCCACGCGCACGCTGCCGTCGGCGTCGTCCTCGCGCGCGCGCCGCAGCACGGCGCGGATGCGCGCGAGCAGCTCGCGGGTGGAGAAGGGCTTGATGACGTAGTCGTCCACGCCCGCCTCGAGGCCGCCGACGCGGTCGTTCTCCTCGCCGCGCGCGGTGAGCATGATGATCGGCACGTCGCGGGTGAGCGCCTCGCGGCGCCAGCGCCGCGCCAGGTCCAGGCCGCTGCTGCCGCCGGGCAGCATCCAGTCGAGCAGGATCAGGTCGGGCACGCGGTCGGCGATCGCCGCCTGCGCCTCGCGGCCGTCGCCGGCCGCCACCGGCTCGAAGTCGTCCTTGCGCAGGGCGAAGGCGACCATGTCGCGGATGGCGGGTTCGTCCTCGACGATCAGGATGCGTTTCTGCACCGGGTTACCGTGGCACTCGCGGGGGGACGGCGCAAGTAGACGGCGGTCGTGTGACCGGCGGATGACAGGACCGCGCGGATCAGCGCTCCAGGTCCTCGTCGCGGATGCCTTCGCGCTGCAGCTCGAGCACCACCGGCGTGATCGCGGCGATGCGGGCGTCCACGCGGGCGCGGGCGTAGTAGTCGAGGTCGGCGCGCTTTTTCAGCGTGTTGAGCTGGACCAGGGCCTGCTCCGGGCGGCCATTGAGGTAGGCGGCTTCGGCCCAGGCCTCGCCGGCGCGGGCCTGGTCGCCGCAGATCTCGCTGGCGCGGGCGAACGTCTGCTGGAACAGCGGATCGGACGCCGCATCGCTGCCGAGCAGCGGCCGCAGCACCGCCTGCGCGCGTCGCCCGGCGGCCGGCGTGTTGCGCTCGGCAAGCACGCCGGCGGAGGTAAGCCCGACCCCCCGGTTGCCCGGCATGCGCGCCACCAACCCCTCGAATCGCGCGTCGGCCGCGGCGGCCTTGCCGGCATGCGCCTCGGCCTGGCCCATGGCGAGCTCGAGCCATGCGTCGCCCGGATGCGCGGCGAGCAGCGGCGCGAGCTCCTCCATCGCGGTCGCGTAGCTGCCGTCCAGCAGGTGGGCCACGGCCAGGCCGTAGCGCTGCGGGTCGGTCAGCGGCGCGGTGCGGCGCATGCGCTGGTATTCGCGGACCGCCATGCCCGGCGTGTCCGCGCTCAGCGCGCGCAGGCGCTCGCGCGCCCAGGCGAACTGGCCGCTGTCGCCGGACGGGCTGGCGTCGATGCGCAGCGAGCCGGGCAGCAGCGGGTTGTCCGGCGCGGTGGCGCCGGCGCTGAAGCCCTTCGGCTGCGCCGCGAGCTGGCGCGCGCGCTCGCGCGACTCGCTGATGCGGCTGGTGGTGACCGGGTGCGTCTGCAGGTAGTCGGGCGTGCGTTCGCGCTCGCCGCCCTGGTTCGTGCGCACCACCGCCTGCAGCTTCTCGAAGAAGTCGGCCATCGCCTCCGGGTCGTAGCCGGCGCGCCACAGCGTGCGGATGCCGATGCGGTCGGCCTCGGCCTCGCTGCCGCGGGTGTAGTCGATCTGGCGCTGCGCCATCAGGCCCTGCGCGGAGGCCATCGCGGCCATCGAGGCGTTGCCGGCCGACTCGCTGTGCGAGGCCTGCGACACCGCGATCGCGCCGAGCATCGCCAGCAGGATCGGCACGCTGTCGCGCTGCGCGCGCTCGACCGCGCGCAGCACGTGCGACTGGGTGACGTGGGCGATCTCGTGCGAGAGCACCGCGGCGACTTCGTCCTCCTCGTCGGCGGCGAGGATCAGTCCGGAATTGACTCCGACGTAGCCGCCGAGGGTGGCGAAGGCGTTGATCTGGCGGTCGCGCATCAGGAACAGGTGGAAGGGCTGGTCCGGCTTGTCGCTGGCCGCGCCCAGCCGCGTGCCCAGCGCCTGCAGCCAGCCGCCGACCAGCGGATCCTCGAGCGTGTAGCCGTAGTTGCGCAGCTGGCTGAGGGTCATCTCGCCGTACTGGCGCTGCTGCGCGGGCGACAGCACCGTGCCCGCGGAGGAGCCGATGTCCGGCAGGCGCACCTCCTGGGCGGGGACGGCGGGCGCCAGCGCCGCGGCGAGCGCGAAGGTCAGCAGGGCGGGCAGGAAGGGGCGCATCAAGGAGCCGTGGAGGAGGCTGGCGGGAGCATGACCGCTGGCCGGCGGGAGGGAGTGAATCGCGAGTTAATCCTAGCGGTTGGTCACGCTGCGTTCCGCCGGTGGAGGCCCGTGGCGCGCCGCGATGTCGGACAATGGACGGCGTCGCAAGTTCGGGCCCGCCGCCGGGTCCGCAGCCCGGAGCCGTCCATGTCCCCGTCCAGCCACCCGCCCATCACCCTCTACTCGTCCGCGATGTGCGGCTACTGCGTCGCCGCCAAGAACTTCCTGAAGAGCAAGGGCCTGGACTGGAACGAGGTCCGGGTCGACCTGCACCCGGAGGAGCGCACCCGCATGGTCGCGCGCACCGGCCGCACCACGGTGCCGCAGATCTTCGTCGGCGAGACGCATGTCGGCGGCTACGACGACATGATGGCGCTGCACCGCGCAGGCGGCTTCGAGCCGCTGCTGGCGGGCGAGGGCGCGTAGGTCCTGCCCCCGAGGCATGCTTTTTCCGGCGGGCGCGGCCCGCCTCCTGGAGTCCCCGTGGAAGACAGCAACGACCGCGTCCGCCAGTTCACCGACTTCCGCAAGCGCATGAACGAGCGCATCCTGGCCGAGCCCAACCAGGTGGTGCGGCGCTTCTTCGCGCTCGACACCCAGGCCTACCAGGCCGGCGCGCTCGACGTGAAGACCAAGGAACTGCTGGGCCTGGTCGCCTCGCTTGTCCTGCGCTGCGACGACTGCATCAGCTACCACGTCGCGCAGTGCAGGGAGGCGGGCGTCGACCGCGACGAGATGTTCGAGGCGTTCTCGGTGGGCCTGGTGGTCGGCGGTTCGATCGTGATCCCGCACCTGCGCCGCGCCGTGGACTTCCTCGACCGGCTCGAAGCCGGCGCGGACGCCCCCGCGGCGCACGAGCACGCCTGAGGACGCGGCCGGCCTCCCGGAGCTTGACGCACGTCAGCCGGCCGGCAACGGCCGCTCTGGCATAATTCGCGCTCCGTTTTTTCGCGCCATGCGCCGGTTCCGGCGCCGGCGCCCCACGTCGGCAGCTCCCCAATGACCCAAAC